>CADCOP010000255.1 GCA_902803065.1 uncultured Lachnospiraceae bacterium
GGTTCCATCAGTATCAAGAAGGTGGAAAGCTTCCTGAGCCTGTTTGCCGGCAAGCTTTTCAAGACGAAGATGGGCCAGCTGAATACGATCTGCCTGGCTGTAGGCATCATCGCCGCGGTGATCGTTGTCCTTCTCAATGTCATGAATCGCGCGAATAAGCTGAAAAAGGGCTACGAGGCTGATTCCGCCGCGGCCATGCTCGGCAAATCCATCCTCGAGGTCGCCGTCATTCTTCTGGTTGCCTACAAGCTTTCCATGTCCGGCGGTATTCCGACCGTTCTCGTATGGGTCGCGATCGTGGTCCTGTTCTACAGCTTCATCACAGAGAAGACGACCATCGGCCGCCACTTCTATGTGGTCGGCGGCAACCGCGAGGCTGCCCGCCTTTCCGGCGTTAACACGAGACGGATCATGTTCATTGCTTACCTGAACATGGCGATCGTTACGGTTATCACTACATGGGTCGTTCTTGGACGTGTACAGGCTGCCAACTCAACGGCAGGCACGAACTTTGAGATGGATGCCATCTCTGCATGCGTTGTCGGCGGCGTTTCCGCGTACGGCGGAGCCGGAAGGATCTTCGGTATGGTTGTCGGCGCTACGCTGATCGGTGTCATCAACCTGGGCATGAGCCTGATGAATATCGACGCGAACTATCAGAAGGTCGTTAAGGGCGTTGTCCTTCTCGGCGCTGTGGCGTTTGATATCATCTCCAAGAAGAGGACAAAATAATACATCAGAAATCCGGACATCCCGGTCCGGTTTCCAATCAGACAGAGGGTCTGCCGCATTGCGGCAGGCCCTTTTTCACTGGATGGCGTATCGGCACCTGTCAGGAACAGATTCATTGTTTCGTTTATTGACTGGCGGTTGTTTTCTGCGCGGAAATGGTGTAGAATAATTCATTATGTTTTATTCTGTCCATCACAAAACGACATTTGTGCGCGGACTGAGAAAGAAATCCGGAAACGAGGGGTGCTTATGGATCTGATAATCTATACGATCAAAAGAATCGGTTCTTCGCTCGCGACGCTTCTGCTGGTAGCTGCCATCACATTTTTTCTGATGAACGCTATTCCCGGAAGTCCGTTCATGACCGAAAAATCAACGCCGGAGCAGATCGCTCTTGCAAATGCCAAGTACGGCCTTGACAAGCCGCTGATCATTCAGTTCGGCAATTACATCAATAACTATCTTCACGGGGATATGGGCGTTTCCCTGAAGATGCAGGAAGGAACAAATGTAACAAAGATCCTGTTCGGACAGGGAAAATTCCTTCTGTCCATCAAACTCGGACTCTGGGCGCTGTTCTTTGCGGTACTGATCGGGATCCCGCTGGGAGTCCTGTCAGCCTATTACAGAGGAAAGCTTGCGGATAATGTACTGCGCGTGTTCACGACACTGGGAATAGCCATGCCCAGCTTTGTTGTGGCAACGCTCATGCTGTTTGAATTTGCCGTCAACCTGAAGGTCCTTCCCGTGCAGTCGGATTCCCTTCCCACGGTTGCCAGCTATGTGATGCCGGTCATTACACTCGCGCTGAGCCCGATGAGCCGTATCGTGAAGCTGACGAGGACGAGCATGCTTGACGCGATCAGCCAGGACTACATCCGTACGGCAAGGGCGAAAGGCCTGAAGACGAAAGCGATCCTGTTCAAGCACGCGCTGCGCAATTCCCTGATCCCGGTCATTACGTATCTTGGGCCGCTGACAGCAGGAATCATTACAGGCGCGCTGGTGGTAGAACAGATCTATCATATACCGGGACTTGGAAATTATTTCGTCTCCAGCATCCTGAACCGTGATTACCCTGTCATCATGGGCACCACGGTCCTTCTCGCGACACTGATCATCTTCATGAACCTGGTCGTTGATATCGCGTACAAGATCGTTGATCCGCGTATCAACATCACAAAGAAAAAGAACTGAGAAAGGAGAGGACTATGGAGAACAAAAAATCATTCCAGGTATTTCATACCGATACGGACGCCATCCTCGACCTGAATCAGTTTACGGAGGCAGATTTTGAATCGGCCAGCTCAGACGAAAAGGAATCCATGGTGCAGATGCACAAAAGCGTTTCCTACTGGCAGGATGCCTGGAGACGGTTCAGGAAAAACTATGTTTCCATGGGCGCGCTTTTTGTCTTTATCCTGATTCTTCTGTTTTCCTTCCTTGGACCTGTGTTCGTCGAATACAGCTACGAGGAGCAGTACAGGAGCGCGCAGAAGCTCGGCCCGATGCAGTACTCCGAAACAGAGCAGATGGTTCAGAAGATCATTGCTGACGGAGCGGACGCCGTGTACGCTACTTCGCTGAAGGCAGGCTCTCTGTCTGCCATAAAGAAAGGAAACTGGTATTTCACCTGGGACAAGAAGACCTATGCGTTTACGGTCGAAAAGACGATTGAGAAAGCAACGCTTGTCCTTGATGCAGATGGTGAGGTTCCCGTGTACCTGGGAAAAGACAAGGACTGGGAGGACGGAGCCTTTGAGGAGATCACACCGGTCGAGACAACGGATACGCCGGCAGAGGATGCTCAGGAGCTTGTCCTTTCCACAAAGATATTCCCGCATGTTTTCGGTACAGACTCGCAGGGCCGTGATCTTCTTGCACGCTGCATGTACGGCTCCCGCGTATCCATCATCATCGGTATCGTAGCTGCGCTCATCGTGCTTGTGATCGGAGCCCTGTACGGATCGATCTCCGGCTTTGCGGGCGGTACCGTGGACTTTATCATGATGCGAATCGTTGACCTTATCTATTCTGTGCCGGATGTACTGATCGTTCTTCTGCTGCAGGTAGTGCTGAAAGCGCCGCTGCAGGCGTGGTTCGACAGTACAAAAAACCCGCTCATTAATGCGCTTGGCACTCTGGGTGTCGGTATCGTGAGTATCTTCATTACATTCGCTCTCCTGTACTGGGTCGGCATGGCCAGGATCATCCGCGGCCAGGTACTGCAGCTCAAGGAGCAGGAGTATGTGACGGCAGCCACGGTCCTTGGGGCATCTTCCACCAGGATCATCCGCAGGCATCTGCTGCCCAACTGCGTGGGACAGCTGATCATTCAGACCTGTCTGCAGATCCCGTCTGCCATTTTCCTGGAATCATTCCTGTCCTACCTTGGACTTGGAGTATCAGCTCCGATGGCTTCGCTCGGATCGCTCTGTTCGGACGCGAAGGAGACTTTTCTTCTGTTTCCGTACAGGCTGCTGTTCCCCGCGATCCTGCTCAGCCTGATCGTTCTGACACTGAATCTTGTCGGTGACGGCCTGCGCGACGCGCTCGACCCGCGTCTGAAACATTAAGGAGGGAGTAAGATGAGTAAGAATCTTCTTGAAGTAAAAGATCTCAGAGTCACATTCTTTACTCCTGCCGGCGAAGTAAAGGCTGTGGACGGAATCAGCTATACGATCAAAGAACATGAGGTTATGGGAATCGTCGGAGAATCCGGTTCCGGTAAATCCGTGGAGGCCTATTCGATCATGGGACTTCTGGCGGAACCGGGAAAGATCGTCGGCGGAAGCGTGACATTTGACGGTGAGGACCTGCTTGCCTACACGGAGAACCAGAAAAGGGAATTCCGCGGCAGCAAGGCGGCCATGATCTTCCAGAATCCGATGACATGCCTGAATCCTGTATATACCATTGGTGATCAGCTGAAGGAGGCACTGATGTGCCATGATAAGAGCATTACAAAAGCAGAAGCCCGGAAAAGGGCCATTGAAATGCTGGAACTGGTAGGTATCAACAATGCTGATAAGCGGGTTGACCAGTATCCCCATGAGTATTCCGGAGGCATGCGCCAGCGCGCCATGATCGCCATGGCGCTGATCTGCCACCCGAAGCTGCTGATCGCGGACGAGCCTACGACGGCTCTTGATGTAACAATTCAGGCACAGATACTTGAACTGATGAAGAGCCTGCAGGAAAAGACCGGAATGGCGATCATTTTCATCACGCATAATCTCGGAGTTGTCGCCGAGATCTGTGACCGCGTGACAGTTATGTATGCGGGCCATATCATGGAACAGGGCAAGGTGGACGACATATTTTATTCGCCCATGCACCCCTACACGCAGGGGCTTCTTCGCTCCATGCCGAACCTGGATGATGAGAAGGGGAAACGCCTGATCCCGATCGAGGGGACTCCGGTGGACCTGCTTGATCCGCCCAAAGGCTGCGCGTTCGGACCCAGATGCGAACATTGCATGAAGGTCTGCCTGACAAAGCAGCCTCCCATGATGGAAGTGGGAGAAGAGCATCTTTCCGCCTGCTGGCTGCATGTGAAAGATATGAAGGCCGCGCAGAACAGTGCTGCGCCGTCAGAGAACGGAGGTGAAGTATGAGCGAAGAACGCAAAAAACTGGTAGAAGTTGAAAAACTCCGCAAATACTTTCCCGTGAAGGCAGGGTTTCTGAAGACAAATTATGTCCAGGCCGTACAGGATGTTTCTCTTTATATCTATGAAGGAGAGACGCTGGGACTGGTCGGTGAATCCGGATGCGGAAAAACGACATTCGGCCGGACTCTCCTTCAGCTGTACCAGCCGACTTCCGGAAAGATCGTTTATGACGGAAAAGTTATTTTTGACAAGGAAAAGAACATCCGCGAGAACATGCTTCCTTACCGCAGAAAGATGCAGCTGATCTTCCAGGATCCGTCCGCGTCGCTGGACCCGCGCATGACTGTCGGCGAGATCGTCGGCGAAGCGCTCGACATCCATAGGCTCTGCCCGGATAAGAAGAGCAGACAGGACCGGATCAATGAGCTCCTGACGCAGGTGGGCCTGAATTCAGAGCACTCCAACAGGTTCCCCCATGAGTTCTCCGGAGGACAGCAGCAGCGTATAGGAATTGCCCGGGCGCTGGCTGTGGAACCGCAGTTTATCGTCTGCGATGAGCCGATCTCTGCCCTTGACGTATCGATTCAGTCGCAGGTCGTCAACATGCTGGAAGACCTGCAGCATAAGATCGGGCTGACATATCTGTTCATTGCGCATGATCTGTCGGTCGTACGTCACATCTCCAGCCGGATCGGAGTCATGTATCTCGGATGCCTCGTGGAGCTGGCGGAAAGCTATGAGCTCTGCGCGCATCCGATCCATCCGTACGCCCAGACGCTGCTCTCGGCAGTGCCGCTGACGGATCCGGAGAAGAACCGCCACAGACAGAGGATCCTGCTGGAAGGCGACATCCCGAGCCCGCTGAATCCGCCGTCCGGCTGCCGTTTCCATACACGCTGCCCTTACGCGACAGCCAGGTGCAAGGAATCCATGCCGGAACTGAAGGAGTACTCGCCGGGACATTACGCGGCATGCCA
>CADCOP010000256.1 GCA_902803065.1 uncultured Lachnospiraceae bacterium
ATTTTTTAAACGGATACTCTTGCCGGCTCAGCATTCGTTTTGTTTCCAACATTGTGCTTTGTGCACTTCTGTTGATTTATTAATACCACAAGTGATATTATAGTGTAAAATACATATATTCGAGGCATCCATCGAAAAAATTGATAGTTATCTTGCATATGGAAGGAGACGACGGTTATGGATATGAAACAGCTGCGTTACATCATTGCGATTGCGCAGGAAAAAAACATCACAAAAGCCGCGGAAAAGCTGTTTATCTCACAGTCCTCCCTGAGCTACACGATCTCAATGGTAGAAAAAGAGATCGGAAAACCGCTCTTCATCCGGCGCAAGAACGGAGTGGATCTTACCCCGGCGGGGGAAAAATATTATGAGGCCGCTCTTTCCATCACAGCCATCTATGACAACATGATCCGCGAACTCCGCCAGGAAGAAAAGGAAATGAAGATCAATATCGCTGCCTCCTCCGTGTGGGGCCGCAAGCTCTTCTCTGAACTGATCCCCCTGTTCCGCAGAAAGCATCCGAATGTATCCTTCACCCTGACGCAGGCGGAAATGTTTTATCTGGACGCGGAGCTGAAGGATGAGACCATCGATTTCGCGTTTCTTTCCTTCAGCCCTTTCGACAAGCTGACCTCGCATATGCGCATCCTTCGCAATGAACCGCTGCTGCTGGCTGTACCTGCCGGCCATCCCTATACAGAAGAAAACACCGGAAGTGTGATAACTCCCGGTGACTTTGTCCGCTGGTTCGCGGACGACACATTCCTGCTTTCCCGGGTCGGTTCCTCGAACCGCAAGGTCGCTGAGCACCTGTTCGAAGAATATCATTTCCAACCCGCGGCAATTCTGGAAGTAAACGGACTCGACCTTACCCGGACAATGGTCGTCAGCGGCGAGGATGTAGCTTTTCTCCCTGTCTCCGGATGCGAACCTAATGACCATGTCCGGTACTATCATTTTGATCCGGAGATCTACCGGTACAATGTGCTGTTCAGCCGCTCCTCCTTCCGAAGCAATCAGGTAAAACGGGCTTTCTATGAGTTTGTGCTTGAATACATGGAAAGCAAAGGGCAATTCCCGCGAATCTGACAGAAAGCAGGGCACAGAAACCGTTTCCGGTTTCCATGCCCTGCCGCAGAAATTGTTTGGCCGTTCAAATATATTTTTCCAGATGAAGCCGTGAGTACTGTTCCGCTGGCTCTCATGCTCTTTCATCAGCCGCCCGATCATCGTTTTGTCCAGGGCTGTTCCGGGTCCGGCGTTACCGCAAGTTTCTGCCGCTCGCAGCGATCTCCTTCATGCGCGGCAGGCATTCCCTGAAAAACATCCTGTAACCTTCACAAAAGTAATTCTTCGCGGATGCGGTCCCCGCGCCGCCGATGCCTTCCTGCATGAATGCTCCATCTTCCAGAATCCCTCTGCACCTGCGGCATCCGTTCCTGCACAGACGTACGTACTCGCACGCCCGGCATTCCTCCGGGACCGGCTGGGATGCCTCAAGGAACCGGATCTCCTCACGCTGCTCATCCATGCTTTTTATGGTATCCGTGTTCATGTTTCCGAGCAGGCAGTCATCGACAGCATAAAAATCACATGGATATGTGCTGCCATCCGCCTCCACCAGGAACTGCCGGGAGCAGGTCCCGCCCATATCGCATGCCTCGGGCAGATACCCCATCAGGAGCCCCACATAGTTTTCAAACTGCCGGACATAGGGATGATGTCCCTGTTTCCATTCCTCATACCAGCAGTCAAAAAGATCGATCAGAAACTGACCGTATTCCTCCGGCAGCAGCGACCACTCCCTCTGCCCCGGCGCCTCTCCGAGAGGATCGAGGCAGTTGATGAACTGCAGGTAATCAAAATTCTTTTTCCGCAAAAACGCGTAGATCTGCCGGATCTGCTTTGCGGTATACTTATGGACGACCGTAAGGATATTAAAGTCTACATGATGCTTTTCAAGGATAGCGCATCCCTGCAGCGCGCGGTCAAAGGAGTCCTCTCCTGTTTTCATCTTCCTGTAGCGGTTATGGTTCTCCCTGGTTCCGTCAAGCGAGACCCCAACAAGAAAATGGTTCTCATAAAAGAACTCCGCCCACTCATCCGTAATGTTCGTTCCGTTCGTCTGAAACGCGAACTGCACCCGGACATGTTTCCGGTTATAATGCTGAACCAGATCCACAGCCTTCCGGAAAAAATCAAGTCCGCGGAGCGTGGGCTCACCGCCCTGGAAGGCGATCAGGCATGAGCCTTCCGCATTCCCCAGAACTTTCCGGATCGTATTTTTCAGAGTCTCCTCCGACATCATCCCGTAGGAAAACTGGTCTCTTTTATTCTGCTCGTCGCAGTAAAAGCAATACGCGCACTGCATATTGCAGCCGCCGGACGCCGGCTTGATCATCACGCTGACTGGTCCCATAACTGTGCTCCTGATCTTGTGCCCTTTTATCATGGAAATGCTTGTTCATTGTTTCTTCTCACAGTTAACA
>CADCOP010000257.1 GCA_902803065.1 uncultured Lachnospiraceae bacterium
AAGGCAATGCTGATGTCCATGGGCGGAGCTTCCGGCGTTATCTTCGGCAGCCTGTACCTCGCTGGTGCAAAAGACATGGAGCCGAAGGAAGTCCTCAGCGGCGATGACCTGGCAGTCATGGAGCGCAAGAGCCTGGGAGCCATCCAGGAACGCGGCAAGGCAGAGGTCGGCGACAAGACCATGGTCGACGCGCTGGTACCGGCCGTAGAAGCACTCGAAGCGACAAAGGGAAAGAGCCTCCTCGAAATGCTTCAGGCAGCAGAAGAAGGCGCCCGCCAGGGTATGGAAAACACCAAGAAATACGTCGCCAAATTCGGCCGCGCGAAATCCCTTATGGAGAGAGCCATCGGCCATCAGGACGCCGGCGCGACATCCGTATACCTGATCTTCCAGGGCATGCGCGAATTTGTCGAGGGCAAGCTGAACTGATATAAAACCGAAAATATAATTGCTGTTCGAAGGCCATGCGGCGGACTGCCGCATGGCCTTTTGTCTGGTGGAAAAGACCCAGGTACAAATCATGGACAAAGCAATTATCTGCAGGTAGAATAGGTAAGAGAAAAAACTACAAGCCGGCAACCGTGTGCCGGCAGAAACAGGCACAACCATGATCCGTTCCAATTTTCATACACATACTCTGTTTTGCGACGGGAAGAATACAGCTGAAGAGATGGTGCAGCAGGCTCTGGCAAACGGCTTTGAGCAGCTGGGTTTTTCCGGGCATATGGATCCGGACATCCACATGGATATTCAGGCGTATTACCGCGAGATCCGGCGTCTTCAGAAGGAATACGCAGGCCGGCTGGACATCCTGATGGGCGTGGAGCTGGATAATATGTATGATCCGCGCTGCGCGGATGAAGCGGAATACATTATAGGTTCGACGCATTTCCTGGATGTGGATTCTGAGATTCCCATGTCCGTGGACAATACGCCTGAAATGATGGAACAGCTCTGCAGGGAGTTCTACGGAGGCGATTATTACAGGCTTTCCCGCGCGTACTATGAGCTGGAAGCAAAGGTGTACGACCGCCTGAAATGCACGTTCGTGGGTCATTTTGATCTGGTGACCCGCTTTAATGACAGCATGCATTTTCTGGACGAGAGCGATCCCCGCTATTACAGGCCGGCTCTTGAGGCGATGGAGTACCTCGTTTCGGAAGGCCTGCCGTTTGAGATCAACTGCGGCGCGTATAACCGCGGCAGGAAAGAGGAGATGTATCCGAACCGTTTTCTGCTGAAGGCTCTCCGGGATATGGGAGGCAGGATCCTGATCAGCTCGGACGCGCATCAGAAGGAACTTCTCTCGGGAGGATTTGATGAAGCGGTCAGACGGGCCGCAGCCTGCGGCTTTACGCATTACCTGATCTTAAAGCATGATCCGGCAGGCAGGGTGGTCCTTGAGGGGAGAGCGCTGGACCTGAAGTGACGTTTTTTTGGGGATAGTGACGAGATTTTTTTTCGGAAATATCCCAGGGACATGTTTTCGAATCTTTCGCAAAATATCTGTTCCACAGATGAAGAATCTGCGGTATAATGATTTTCTGTAAATTTCGGAAAGATGTGGTCATACATAATATGCTTATTAATTCACCAATACGTTTCAGAAAGCATACAATATATAGTATACTGGCTGCCGTCGTGCTGTTCTTCGTTCTTGCTGCCGGACAGAAAGCCCGCGCGGATGAGATCATCGCCGGCCTGGGAGCCTCGGAAAAATACAAGCAGGTCAGCGCGCCGTTTACGATCAGCATACGGTTCGGAAAGAAATCCGAAAACCTGACAGAAAGCATGACAGCTGACTGGCGGTATTCAATGGGCGATACGATCTACTGGCGGGACGAACCGATCTACGAGTATTTTCAGACATTGAAGGAAAAATACGATACTCCCTTCGGAAGCGTGCTTTTTAAGACGCATAAGGGCGAGCTCTTTAAATTCAAAAGCGACAACTGCGGCTGGCACATGAATGTGGACACAACGGTTGAGCGTTTCAAGGAAGCAGTAGGTGAGGGGAAGACCCAGTTTGATCCGGCATGGAACAGCGGGATGGTCTATTCCGATGAAAACGGCGTCGGCACAAAATATGTGGAAGTGGATATCGATGAGCAGAAGGTGTATCTGTATGAGAACGGCGAGCTCGTATTAACGACGGACTGCGTGACCGGACAGCCGGATGGTTTCAACGATACAACATGCGGCGTGTACCAGGTCATCTACAAGGCATCCCCATCCGTGCTGAAAGGAGAGGACGCCGCGGGGCAGAAATATGAGCAGCCTGTTGGCTACTGGATATGTTTCAACGGGTCCCAGGGTCTGCATGACGCCACATGGAGAAGCACCTTCGGCGGAACGATCTATCAGTATAACGGCTCCCACGGCTGCGTGAACCTTCCCGAGGAAGCAGCGAAGCGCATCTATCAGGAGGTCTATACGTATTATCCGGTCATCGTGTATGAGCGGAACTGGAAAGACCTTGAGATCCTGAAGAGCGCGGATATCGAGACGGAAGAGGCGCCGGAGACAGAGATGATCAACCTGACGGAGACCGAAACGTTGGCCGGTTTTCCGGTATTCACAGAT
>CADCOP010000258.1 GCA_902803065.1 uncultured Lachnospiraceae bacterium
GAGGCAATGCTGAAACAGGTCCGGAGCCGGTTCGGCGACGACGCGATCCGGACCGGGGATGATATGTGAGCATGGCTTTTTCACAGATGGGTAAATGTATGTCTTTTGCAGGGTAAATACGCCCCGGCACTGCCGGAGGCGTATGTTTTTTTGGCTGAAAATGATATCATAGGTGATGAAATACACCCGTTTATCTGTTATAGTAAGAACAGCGCAGAGAGACGGGAGCGAAGTCCGTCTCGGGCACCCTGCCCTGTGCAGACAGAAGACAGATAACAGATAAAGGACGGAATGAATTATGGGAATCGTAGTGCTCGGAGCAGTATTTGTTGATATTAAGGGTTATCCTATGGCGCAGTATATCCCGAACGGGAGAAACGTGGGCAGGGTCATTCAGGTCCATGGCGGCGTGAGCAGAAACGTTGCTGAGGATATTGCGAATGTCGAGCTGAGGCCGACCTTCGTGAGCGTGCTCGACCAGAGCGGAACGAGCACCGATGTGCTGGAGAAGCTGAAAAGGCATAACGTAAATACGGATTACATCCGCAGGACCGAGGATGGACTGGGAACATGGCTGGCGATCTTTGACAATAACGGCGATGTTGCGGGATCCATTTCCAAGCGCCCGGACCTGAGCGGCATAGGCGATATTCTGGACGAGCACGGAGATGAAATATTCAGCACCGCGGACAGCATCGTGGTCGAGATCGATATGGAAGTGCCTGTTCTTAAGAAGGTGTTCGCGTATGCTGAAAAATACGGGAAAGAGGTGTACGCGGTCGTTTCCAACATGTCGATCGCCATGGAGCGTAGGGATCTTCTGAAGAAGACAGGATGCATTGTATGCAACCTCCAGGAAGCAGGACTTCTGTTTTCTGATAATTTCGACGAGCAGGATCCGGAAGTCCTCCGGATGACCCTTGCGGAAAAGATCCAACAGGCTCAGATCCCCAGGATGATCGTGACCATGGGCCCGCAGGGAGCCGTGTATGCGGCCATGGATGGGGAGTCGGGATACTGTCCCGCGAACAGGGTCGATGTGATCGATACGACAGGCGCCGGGGATTCGTTTTTCGCGGGAATCGCGATCGGCCTGACATACGGAAAGACCATGGCGGAGGCCTGTGAAATAGGCACGCGGCTCGCTTCTTCTGTCATTGCCACCAAGGAGAACGTCTGCCCGCGATTTATGCCTGAGGAATTCGGCATTCATCTGCCGGATCAGGAAACCTAAGGGAGGAACAGGATATGCAGGATATCAGCAAGGTTGATGAGAAGATCCTTGAAAGCTGTGAGATGGAGAACTGCACGGAAAATGAACTGGCAGTCCTTCCGTCTTCGGCAGACGTGGGATTTGAGGAATATTTCAGATACAAGACAAAACTGGTCAGGGAAAAGAGGCGCATCTTTTCACCGGAAGAGCAGAATGGCCTTCTTCTCAGTTTTCCGGCGCCTTCAGAGATGAACGCCCAGGTGTTCGGCTATTTTTACGATTCGCCCTACGTGGTGGCCCAAAATGACATTTTCAGAGGGTGTTTCGGAATCGACATCACGGATTACGCCGAATGCCTTGATCATCCGCGCCTTCATGAACTGATGAAATACATCTGCATGCATCCGGAGGCTGTGTATGTGCTGATCCTCCAGAGCGACGATAAGGAACAGGCAGTCAGAACGGAAAGCTTTGCCGCAAAATATCTTGAAATGCGGACACTGTTCTTTGAACTTCCCTCCTCGGGAAGACTGGCAGATTATACTGAGACAGGGCTCCGGAGCCTGAGCCTGCACCTTGAGCAGGGCGTTTCGGATGTCCTGCGCGAGGAGTTCACAGGGGAAAAATACGGCTACGATACGGCTGACCACCTGATCCGTCTCGCGAAAAACAGAGGGTACAGCGGAACAGTGGAGGAGACGAAGAAGATTCTGCGGGATATCAAGGAAACGAAGAATAAGCAGCGCAGAATCGCCGGATTTGGATATTGACAGGGGGGATTTGCCATGAAAGGGCTTATGCTGCCAAATTATGTGCGCAGGGAAGGCGCCCATTTTGAAAAAAAAGAGACCTTTTTGAAAAATGCGATCACAGTCAACTCTACCAGCAGAGACCTGGAAGCAGCGGGAGTACCGATGCTCCGCCTGGATCAGAACACGTACGCGCTCAGCAAAAAGGATGTTCACGCATTTATCATTGGTGATACGGGATGCGGAAAAACAAGGCGTATCATCATGCCGAGTATCGTAATGCTTTCCAAGACCGGCGAATCCATGGTCATTTCAGACCCGAAGGGCGAGCTGTATAAGCATACGGCGAATATACTGAGGGAGCGCGGATATGAGGTGCAGGTACTGAATTTCCGCGTGCCCAGAAGGGGCAACCGCTGGAACCCGCTTTCCATCATTGAGGATATGTACAGGAGCGGGGATCCTGACGAACACGAGAAGAGCGTGATCATGCTCAAGGATATTGCCGACATTCTCAAGAACACGATCCATTCCGAGAAGGATGCTTACTGGGAGAATAATGCCGGTGATGTTTTCATGGGCATCAGCTATGTGCTGCTCGAGTACGGGAAGAAGGGCAGCCTGACATTCGAGAACATCGCCTATGCCAGCAAGGAACTGTTCGATGAACTGGTGGACAAAAGAGGACTCAAGGTCAAGACATTCCTGAACAGGCTCCCGCAGAATTCACCCATTGTCAGCTGCCTGAAATCGATCGTAAACCTGACCGCGTCAGATACAAGAAGCTGTGTCATCAGCATCTTTGAGAACATGATGGCTCCGTATACGACGCAGTCCGCTCTGCGCGACCTTTTCTCGGCTTCGGAGATCGACGTAAACGACCTGGGCCGCAAGCGCACAGCGATCTTCTTCATCCTTCCGGATGATTCAGCCGCGCTCTATCCCATCGCCACAGTGTTTGTGAAACAGATCTATTCCACGCTGATCAATCTGGCGGATTCCTATGATAACGGGGAACTGCCGAACCGCGTATCCTTCATCCTGGATGAGTTCGCGAACTTTGCGCGTATCCCGTCCTGCGAAGCCATGCTGACAGCAGCGAGAAGCCGCGGCATCCGGTTCGTGCTCGTGTGCCAGAGCATGGAACAGCTTCAGTTAAAAGAAAAATACGGGCAGGAAGGGGCGGAGATCCTGATGGCAAATTGCCGGCTCTGGATCTATATGAGCTGCCGCGACCTGAATTTCCTGAACCGGCTGGAACGGCTCATGGGTGAATACGTCAGCCCGTACACAAATGACAGGTATCCGCTGGTAAGCGTGAGCGAGCTGCAGCATTTTGAGATGGGTGAAGTCCTTGTCTTTAATGACAGATGCAGCGCCATGCGCGGGTTCCTGCCTGATTTTACAGAGTATAATTTCGGTGAGCTGCCCAAAGAGAGGATCGCCGCGCTTCCTGAAAAACGGCCGCCCAGGAAAGAGGAGCCTTTCAGGTTCCTTGATCTGTGCTATACCATAGCCTCGGGTTCCAGAAGTCCAGAAGGATATTCGGACCGCATGAAGCTTGAGAGAGAGGAAAAAGAATGGGAAGAGAAGGTGGACAGCCGGGATACAGGGAAGGAAGACCAAAAGAAGCCGGCGGAAGGCAGAAGAGGAGACCGCTCCGCGAGATCGCTGCGTGACGCCATTGAAAGATACAGCCGGGAGGAATCCCGCAGAGGCGCTTCTTCGGGTGTTCCCGAATGGGTCATGCCGACGGAACCGGATGGTGACGAAAGCAGCGATGGCTCTTCGCAGGGAGGCAGTACCGATACATCCGCGTTTCTTGAATCTCTGTTTGAAACGATCGATCCGGATCTGGGAGATGAGATCGAGATAGACGAAGATGATGACGATGATAACGATGATAACGATGGCGGATGGACCTGAGTATCCGGAAAGGAGAAAGCATGAGAATCGAAACATCGGCGGCACTGCCTGCCAGAAATGTGTTTTTTTCGAAGCTTGTTGAGACTGTCTTCCCGGATATAGAAGAGAAGGGGTACAACAGGAACGGATACGGTTATTCCAGAATGTGTGCCGTTGGCGCGGAAGAGACGGGGCTGACCGGCGGGAAGGGTTTTGACCGCAGCCAGCAGGTCATTTCCGGACTTGAAAAAATGTCTTCCAGGTATAAGGCTGTCAACGCGTCGCTGGGCTTAAAACCCGTGACAGGCGCGGAGGACGGGGTGATCGTATTCACATCTTCGGACAATCATACGCTGACAAATTATCTGAAACCGGGAAGAGGGGCGACTGTCCGGCTCCCGTTTGAAACTGCTGTCTTTTTCTCCTGGCTTCTGCTGAAACGAAAGGGACTGGAAAAAGAGCGGAGGGAATTTGTCAGCTGGCTTCTGGAAACCGCCGGCATGCATGACATTCAGCCGCTTCTGCTGGATGATATGTGCCGGTTTAACTGGTCTGAGCTTGGAAATGAGGGGACGACGGGAGATAAGGCGTTTGAATTGCTGGCGTATCTGCTGCTGTCCATTATGGCGGACCTCGGGACCGAAAAAACAGTATATGTGGAGAAAGCCAGAAAAGCTGTACACAGACTGTATCAGGAAGAGCTTGACGCCCTCGCAGCCATGCTCAGGACGCAGATCCGGCTCCTGGAGAGCAATCAGCAGTTCGAGCCCCGATCCATCCAGACATCCCGGAGCGACCTGAAACTTCAGGATGTATACGTGGACCCGGTCTTTTCCCGGGAGAATGGCGAAGCGGGCACGCCGTTTTCCGGTATCTGGACATCTCCTTCGGGATGCCGCAGAATGATCGTTGCCAAGACGGGCATGGGGAAGAGCGCCTATCTTCAGATGCAGACGCTTAAGGAGCTTCAGTGGCTGAATAACGATGGGCCAAAGCAGATCGAGAAATTCGTGATCAGTATTCCGGCCCGCATGTTTTCGTACTGCTCCCGCATCCGCGAAGGAATCTACAGGAAGTGGACCGGCAATTTTACAACGCTGTTTTTTAACTGTATGATCCGCTTTTCGGAGAATATCAATTTTTATTCTCCCCAGACACTCATGGGAGATATGAGTGATTCTTCCGGAAATCCGGTCTTTTTCCATGAAACGAAGAGCCTGCGCAGGTATCTGGGAATTCTTGCCCAGAGAGGGAAGCTCCTTCTGATCCTGGATTCCTTTGATGAGCTCCCGCAGGGTGAGATACGCACAGGATATCTGCGGGCTATGGCGAAATTCTCGGATGACTACTGCCTGTGCCCGGTCGCCGGGGAGGTAGGAGCGCACGTGATCACTGCGTCCAGAGAGATGTCAGAGAGGACGATGGGAGAGATCCGTCACTCGCTGAGCATCCGCCCGGAGGATGTGTACAGAATCGAACCGATGGGCACAGAGCAGCAGAAGATGCTGATCGAACGCTGGTCCGCTTTCCGGCACACTTCAGAGGAGGAGATCCGGGCCATTTATTCGGAAATGGAGAATAATCACTTTTACAGGGATTATGCCTCCAATCCGTACATGCTTTCCGTGATCTGCTTCTATTTCGGGAAACAGCTGCATGAGATCACAAGAGGCTTCATAGGACAGCTCCTCGACAGGACAAAAAACAGTGCTTCGGGCACGAATGAGATCATTGAGGATGTGCTTTCCTCCCTCGAATCGATCCTCGAGGAAACGGCAGGCATCACGATACTCAGGAAGGATAAAAAGATCACAAGCAGCCAGCTGGATACACTGATCGCGAGAAGGATCGACAGCACGGAGCTGAGCAAAGAGGATCTGGAGGAGTATATCCGCCGGCTCCATGAGATCTTTGTCATGGGCGTCGGCCTGATCGTTCCGGCCGACGGAAGGGACAGGGACTATCAGTTTATCAATGACCGGATCCTGTATGAGCTGGCAGCCAGGGGCTTTAAGAAGGAGCTTTCGACCAGGGAACCCCGGGAGCTTGACGAATTCTACAGGGATAAGCTTCTGCCCTCGCAGGAAAGCGCGGACGCCTATACGGGCATGCTTGTTCCGCTCATCTGCTCATACGGCCTTGAGAATGTGCAGCTGACCAGCCAGATGATCGTTGACCTTACCATGTGGGACTACCGCAATGCCGGTGATGATGAAAAACTGCTTGAGGCAATGGTCGACCTGCTGCTCGGAAGGTACAGCGATAACCTGTGCACAGCTGAGGACCCCGGCTACTGGGAAAAGAGCTATGTCCGCAAGGCGCAGAGAGCACTGCTCATGCGGCTGTGTACGGCTGAGCACCTGAAACTGACGGATGGCGAGAAGGAGGCTCTTAAAAACAGTGCGGCCTTTGGCGCGGCCGGAGCATGGATCCGCCAGGATCTGCTCGATGCGCTGACAGGAGGCTGCCAATGACGTTTAAAGAGCTTACAGCGCTCCTGAGCGCGGAGCCGCTGACAGATTCGGGAAGGCGGCTCATCAGTCTGGCCCGGTCCGCGGAGGCGGAACTGAGAAAAAGACCTGACTATTCTCCCGAACTGGAGCGCGCAGCCGTGGAGAAGCTCCTCCATGAGCAGATGCTCGCCGGGAGTCACGGGGAGGAGATATCTGCCAGCATACAGGAAAGAGATTTCATAGCCGGCGCGGCAGCGCAGGTAGAGGGATTCTTAAAGAACAGGGACTGGAAATGGAAAAATGAGGAGAACCGGTATGACTATCTGCAGACCTACCGTCTCCGCTTCTGCATGAAAAACTGCAGTTCACTGATGGTCCGGATCACGATCGACGCGAGAAAGAAATCCTGCGGGATCCGGGCATCCTTCCCTGTCGGCGCCAGAGAGGCGAACGCGTATCCGCTCTGCAGAAAGATCGCTGACATGAACAGCGGCAGGCATTACGGAGCGCTGAAATACGATGAGACAAACGGGGAGCTGTTCTATGAATACAGCTTCCGCATCGGGCACGGACTCTACGAGGATGATTTCTTCGCGGCTTTCGGAACCGTCATAGAAACGGCGGATGAATGCTACGAAGAGATACGCAGGTACGCGGACGGCAACTTCTCCAGGGAAGAAAAAAGAAAGATCCTGGTTGACCTGCGGAACCTTGCGGAGAGCTTTAAGGAATAGATATGGACTGGAACATATACGGTATTGCTGATCAGCGGGATATGGTCAGATACTGCGAGGCACTGGCCGAAACAGTGCGGTATATCACGTTTCACAGATCAGACAAAGAGGTCTTTCCGCTGGAAGACCTCTTTTATCCGCTGAATATAGATGACGGGATCTTCGCCGTTGCTTCCTACAACAATGTGATCCGCAGGAGCCGGATGCATTCCGGTGATCCGGAAGGCGCTCCCAGAGAGGAAACAGCGCCGGAGATGCTCATGCTTCCGGGACACGGAGAGAGCAGTTTTTTCTGCGAGGAGGACCCGGAAAAGTATCCACTTGGCGCGGTCCTGTTTGACGATGTGTGGGGAAGCCGCGTGCTTGTGCTGGCAAGCGCGGGGCACGGAAAAACTACGCTTCTTGACCGGATCGCGCTTTATTACTGTGAGAAGATCCTCGGGGAAACAGACAGCGAGGCGGACCGGATCCTTGCCGGAAAGTATTACCTCCCTGACCGCTGCTTTCTTCCGGTCCTGATCCGGGCAAGGTCGCTGGACATGCCCGGGGAGGGGAAAGGATACGATCTGGCACAGATCATGAAAAAGCAGGGGGAGGCAGTCCGGCGGCAGGAGGTTCCGCGGCGTCTGACCGGGAAACGATTCCTGGCAGCAACTGATAACGCTGCGGGGGCGGATGCGGTCCTTCTTCTGATCGACGGACTGGATGAGCTGACGGACCAGTGCAGGAACACTTTCCTGCAGTCCCTTGACGCCTTCCTGGAAGAATATCCGGCGGTGAGCATTGTTATGACATCCCGGGTCGCAGGCATTTATGATGAGGATACGAAAACCCTGCTGGAGAGAATGCGTTTTCACATGCGTTCTCTGGTTCCGCTCAGCGATGAGCAGACAGAGGCTTATGCCCGGCGCTGGATCGGGTGTACGCAGCCGCCGGAGCAGACGGAGCAGCTTTTCGCAAGGGTGAGCGAGATCCTCCGCCTTCCCAGGTACAGGTATCTGAAACCATTCATGCAGACGCCTCTGGAACTGATCATCATCCTGCGGCAGATCGCTTCCGGAACGATTGCCGGAAGCCGCCACCAGATCTTCCAGGATATGCTGTGGGAGATATTTACAAGCCATGAGGAACCCAGGCGCAGGGCTTCCGTATTTTCTGACCTTATGACGCTGCTTGGCTACCTTGCTTACTGCATGCAGACCCGGGGAAGACTGTCGGCGGCCAGGGAGGAGATACGCGCCTTTCTGCCGGGACTCAGGGCGCTGAGCTTCCGCACGACCATGACAGGAGGAAAGAGCCTTGAGGAGATCACGGGGATTCTTGACTCGCTGACGTCAAATACGGGTATCATTGAACAGCAGACAGACGGCTATGTGTTCCCCGTCAGGACATACCAGGAGATCCTGACAGCATATGCCTGCTGCCACATTCCGCTCAGTGCCGGGAAAAGGGTGCCGGATCCGGAAGGGGTCCTCACGCCGCACATGAACGATTCCGGGTGGCTGAACATCATCAGCTTCGCTCTCGATGACCTGTACAGGGAGGACCCGGAAGCGCATGCAAGGCTGTTTTCCTCTCTGACAGCGCATATGAATGACATGACATTCCTGCGCCAGATGTGCGAGATGGGGTTTCAGGCAGACCGGGCGCAGGCAGGTATGTTCGCGGCAAGGCATTTCAGGGACAGATACCTCTCGGCATGGCAGCAGGAGCTTCTGTACCAGTGCCTGACGCTGAACAACTCCACGCCGTTTATTCTCGCGATCCTGCGGCTGCAGCAGACAGAGGGAAGTGCCGGAGATTATCTGGAAGCAGCTGCGGCAGCGGAGATGATCCGGTGCAGGAATCACGGGGACAGCCTGACTGCGCGGGCGCAGGAGCTGCTGTCCGGAACCGCCGGGACCCTTGTCCTGCGGGGAATGCAGATGATCCGGATGCTGCTTGACATCATGCTGGATAACGGAATGGCTGTCTACCTGAGAGGAATCACAGGGCATCTGGGCCGCATGAGCGCGGCGGAAAAGAAAGAGTATGCAGCCGGAATGGACCGGCTGCTGGATATGGCTGCAAAAAAAGCAGCACATCTTCCTTTTGAAGAGATCATATTCGCCGAGATCGCCGCCAGATGGCATATCCTGACAGAAGGCAGCAGCCAGGAAGCGCGCAGGGGACTGAGCCTGCAGAGAGAGCGCAGCATCATGACAACGCTTCGTTCCATGGAGAAGGACGCCGGCTATCTGTGCGTATTTCCGGCTAAAAGGGACGGATCTCCTGTTTTTGCGAAGATCCGCTGCCTGTCGTATACACTGGGCTGCTTTCCATATCATCCGGAAGGGATGGGCGGCGTACCGGGGAGCACCTATGTAGGGCTGCTCATAGAGTACATGTATCAGGAAGCAAGAAAGGACGGCCGGTATGATACGGCAGCCATGCTGATGGCTCGCGCCAGGTTCGCGGAAGGCACAGAATGGATGATCCGGGAATGGCTGATGACCATCTGCGAGGGAAGACCATCATCCGCTGTCATATTCAGGACAGGGAGCGGGAGACGGGCCGGTGAAGTCAGCCACTGCCGCCTGATGAGCCGGGAGCTGGCCGGTGAAGAAGCGCGCTTCTGGAACAGCGTACCGGTCAATTATGTCGATACGGAGCCTCCGGATGAGTAAAAATTGACGAATCCGATAAAGGTGGATTGAAAAATCGGTGAAAAAGAAATATACTGTTCACATCAAATTGGATCGGCAGCACAGGAGCAATTGATTGCGCGAAGCCGGTGAGAGTTGAAAGGAGGAACTAAGGTTGAACAGAAAAATCTTAGCACTGCTGCTCGGAGTATCCATGACGCTTGCAGCAGTCACAGGATGCAGTTCAGGCAAGAAGGAAACTGAGGCAGAGACCAAGGCGCAGACTGAGGTCCAGACAGAGGCTAAGACTGAAGCTAAGACAGAGGCTCCGGAAGCAGCCACTGAGGCTGAAGCAGCTGTTGAAGAAGCAGTCACAGAAGCACAGGAAACTGTTCAGGAAGCAGCAAGCGAAGCAGAAGCAGCCGCTGAAGAGGCAGTTACAGAAGCACAGGAAA
>CADCOP010000259.1 GCA_902803065.1 uncultured Lachnospiraceae bacterium
CGGAGCGTATACATACCAGTACTGGGAATCCGATGTATCCTGCACCTGCACCGTTTCTCCGGTGTACAGCTTGCCGATCTCATTGGAGGCGTCATACGCCTTCGCGTTCCGCAGGG
This sequence comes from uncultured Lachnospiraceae bacterium, assembly GCA_902803065.1. Lineage (GTDB taxonomy): Bacteria > Bacillota > Clostridia > Lachnospirales > Lachnospiraceae > Merdiplasma. The sequence continues at coordinate 117 of CADCOP010000259.1, forward strand.
CCAGGTAGCCGCTCTGCACTTTGACTGTTTTCGTTGTTATGCTTCCTACAAGGTAATCCTTGTTTACATATCCGGATTTTCCAAGGCTCGGAGCATATACATACCAGTACTGGGAATCCGATGTGTCCTGCACCTGTACTGTCTCACCGGTATACAGCTTGCCGATCTCATTGGAAGCGTCGTACGCTTTTGCGGTTCTCAGCGCCAGGTATCCGCTCTGCACCTTGACTGTCATGGTCGTTCCGGTACTGCTTTCACTCCCGCCGACAAGGTAATCCTTGTTTACAAAACCATACTTGCCGAGCGAGGGAGCATATACATACCAGTACTGGGAATGTCTCGGATCCGTTACCTGGACGGTATCGCCTGTATACAGCTTGCCGATCTCATTTGCCGAGTCAAACGCCTTGCCTGTGCGAAGCGCCAGATAGCCGCTCTGAACCTTTACCTTACGTGTGACAGCGTTGTTCAGATCCGTGTAAACAAGATAATTGCTGTTCACGTATCCGGATTTGTTCAGCTTCGGAGAATACACATACCAGTATGTGGAATCGCTTGTATCCTGGACGTTGACCGTTTCACCCGTATACAGCTTGCCGATCTCATTGGACGAGTCATATGCTTTCGCGTTCCGCAGCGCGAGATAACCGCTCGTGACTACGACGCTCATCTCGCTTCCCGAAGTCGAGGGGGGCGGTGTCGGAGCTGATGCATCCTTCAGGTTTCCGGAATGGATCCATCCGTTTGTTCCGTTATATGTAACATTGTCCCACTCACCGTAGCTGTAATTGAAGACCACCGTGGTGCCCGCGGGAATAGATCCGATCCTCACACCGGCAGGAGTTTTCCGGAAATTCATGGCGGTGACAACGACCTTATTCGTTCCTGCAGCCGCAGCGGCTGTGCTCCAAAGACTCATGCCGAGCAGTGCCGCAAGGAGCATTGCGAGCATTTTGTATCTCAGACTGTTCTTCTTCATTTTCTCTTCCTCCCTTATATAAACTGCGGATCAGAATCTGTAACCTGTTTACTAATCTGACTATATCATTTCCCGGAAGAAGTGTCCATAAAGCAAAGCCTAAGATTTCCTTAAAAGGGATCAGGACATATTCTGTTTTTCAACCAGCCTCTCGCCGCAGTAGATCTCCCTGAGCTTCGGCTTGTCTATCTTTCCCGTTGCGTTCCGGATAACATCCGCGAAAATGATCTTCCTCGGTCTCTTGTACCTCGGGAGATCCACACAGAACTGATTGACCTCCTCCTCTGTCATCTCCATGCCTTCCTTGACCTGGATGATCGCCGCCGCTATCTCTCCGAGACGCTTGTCCGGAAGTCCGATCACAGCCGCGTCGTGGATCTTCGGGTTGCCCATCAGGAAGCTTTCGATCTGAACGGGATACAGGTTCTCACCGCCGGAGATGATGACATCCTTCTTTCTGTCAACAAGGAAGATGAAGCCTTCATCGTCCTGGCGCGCCATGTCACCGGTAAAGAGCCAGCCGTCCTTAAGGACCTCTGCCGTAGCTTCGGGGTTCTTATAGTACTCGACCATAACGCCCGGGCCCTTGACGCACAATTCGCCGACCTCTCCCTGCGCCACGGGGACTCCGTTTTCATCCACGATCTTCGTTTTCCAGCCGAAGCCCGGGACGCCGATGGCGCCTACTTTGCGGACGTTTTCGAGTCCGAGATGTACGCAGCCGGGGCCGGTCGACTCAGACAGGCCATAGTTTGTATCATATTTATGGTTCGGGAAGTACTCGAGCCAGTGCTTGATCAGGCTGGGCGGAATGGGCTGGGCGCCGATATGCATCAGGCGCCACTGGCTGAGCCTGTAATTCTCAAGCTTAAGCTTTCCCGAATCAAGCGCAGCCAGAATATCCTGCGCCCACGGGACGAGCAGCCAGACGATCGTGCATCCTTCGTTGGAGACCGCGTCAAAGATTGCCTCCGGAGAGTGTCCTTTCAGGATGACGGCGCGGCTTCCTGTGAACAGGGATCCGAACCAGTGCATCTTAGCGCCGGTATGGTAAAGCGGCGGAATGCAGAGGAAGCAGTCGTTCTTTGTCGTCTCATGATGGACCGCCTCCATGCGGGCCGAATGCATGAGTGCGGAATGCTTATGCAGGATCGCTTTCGGGAATCCGGTCGTTCCGGATGAAAAATAGATGGCGCCGTCATCCGTATCCTCTACCAGCACGCGCGGAGCCAGCGATGAGGCGTTCGAGACCTGCCTGAAATAGTCCTCTGCATACGTCGGGCAGGAATCTCCCACGAAATACAGAACCATGTTCTTGCGCAGGTGGCCCGCGATATTCTCAATTCGGCCGATGAATTCCGGTCCGAAAAAAAGAACGTCCGAATCAGATGATTTGAGACAGTAATCGATCTCGGCAGAATCAAAGCGGAAATTCAGCGGCACGGCAATAGCACCGGCCTTCATGATGCCAAAGTAGATCGGCAGCCATTCAAGGCAGTTCATCAGCAGGATAGCGCATTTCTGTCCCTTGGAAATGCCGCACTCCATCAGCATATTCGCCACACGGTTTGCCTTCTCGTCAAAGACGGACCAGGTGATGCTTCTTCTGTAAAAAGTAGTTGATGTGGGCTGGATCAGCTCATACTCTTTCCAGGTAACTCTCTGTTCTTCCCGTATCTCAGGATTGATCTCCACCAGGGCTGTCTCTTCTCCGTACAGCTTACTGTTTCTTTCCAGCAGATCTGTGATGGGCATTTTCTTATCCTCCTGTCTGTATCTCAAACGGCGTATGATTTTCTGATTTAAACCGCTAAAGTATCATAACCTTTTATTGCTCTCTTGTCAAGGGCGGGGGGTGTATATTCCTCCCCCTCTGCCGGCCTGCCGGGGCATCACGACCTATGGCAAGCCTGCCGGGGCATCACGACCTATGGCAAGCCTGCCGGGGCATGTTCCATAAGCAGGTACTCATCGGCCGCCGGCACTTAGCGAATGCAAGCCGGAGGCGCAGCATGAGCATAGTGTCCGCTGCGTGCCGATGGTAGCGGGAGCGTGCCTGCGTTGGAACATGCCCCGGCAGGCC
>CADCOP010000260.1 GCA_902803065.1 uncultured Lachnospiraceae bacterium
CCTGAATGCCTTGCGGAGGATATGCTGTTCATGACTGAGTTTCAGCCGGAGATGATCGGGATCGGACCGTTCCTGCCCCACAGGGATACTCCGTTTCGGGACGAGGCGAAAGGCAGCGTTGCCATGACGCTGTTTGCCATCGCGCTGTGCCGGATCGCCATGCCTTATGCGCTGATCCCGTCAACGACAGCCCTGGGAACGGCGGAAGGCGATGGACGGAAAAAGGGTGTCCTGGCAGGCTGTAATGTAGTCATGCCCAATCTGTCGCCTCTGGCGGTACGGAAGAAATACATGCTGTATAACGATAAGGCAGGCACAGATATGGACGCAGCGGCCGGTATAGCCGCCCTCAGGCAGCAGATGGAAGAGATTGGCTATGAAGTCATCGTCGGACGCGGAGATTTCTCACTTCAGCGCAGGGCTGAAGACGAAGCCTGATATTATAGCAGAAGCACAGGAGGATAAGACAGGATGGTTAAGATAGCGGTTTACGGTAAAGGCGGCATTGGGAAATCCACGACAGTATCCAATGTTTCCGCGGCGCTGGCTGAAATGGGATATAAGGTCATGCAGATCGGCTGCGACCCCAAAGCGGATTCGACGGTGAGCCTGCACGGAAGGGAACATATGCCCACGGTGCTCGAACTTGTCCGCAAATATAAAAATGATTTTACTCTGGAAGATATGACAGCGCGCGGCTACGCAGGCGTCATCTGCGTGGAAGCCGGCGGTCCCACGCCGGGGCTCGGATGCGCCGGAAGAGGCATTATTGCGGCTCTGGAGAAGCTTTCCGAGAAAGGAGCCTATGACGTGTACAAGCCGGACGTCGTGATCTATGATGTCCTTGGCGATGTCGTCTGCGGCGGTTTTTCCATGCCCATGCGCGGCGGCTACGCCGATCAGGTCTTTGTGATCACATCCGGCGAGAACATGGCCATACACGCCGCGGCGAACATTGCCATGGCGATCGAGGGCTTTAAGGGAAGGGGCTACGCGCAGCTTGGCGGCGTGATCCTGAACCGGAGGAATGTAAAGGACGAGGAAGCGAAGGTGAAGGAGCTGGCGGATGACATCGGAAGCGAGGTCATCGCCTGCCTGGATAGAAGCGATACGGTCCAGGATGCCGAGGAGATTGGAAAAACAGTGATCGAAGCGTTTCCGGAGAGCGGGATGGCAGAGCAGTACCGGACGCTGGCGAAAAAGCTGATGGAAGTCTGCGGGGTGATGTGATGCTGCGACATGTGATGGATTCGTATGATCCTGCCGGAAAGAAACACTATGCGGGAAATGGACAGGCCGCGGGTGATGAGGATGGCAGAGAGGAGTTCCTGAAAGATGTTTGCATCCCCATCGGGGAAGCTTCATTTCCTGCTCCGTTTGCTTCAGGACTGGAGTATTCATCTCCGGTCAGGGGAACGTGGAATATCGTCCACACCGGCATGCTGATCCCGGAAGCGCATGAGATATTCATATGCGGTGCCGGCTGCCTTCGCGGCGTCGTGCTGACAGCCGCTGAAATGGGAACGCAGGAAAGATTCTCCACGGTCGCTGTCCGTGAACACAATCTGCTGGACGGCGACATGGAAGAGCTTGTGATCGATGGCGTAACGGACATCATAAACAAGCTGAAAAAAAGGCCGCCGGCTGTGCTGGTCTATACGAGCTGTGTGCACCATTTCGCGGGATGTGACCTTGACATGATCTACGCAAGGCTCAGGGAGAGGTTCCCGGATATTGATTTTACGGACTGCTACATGAACCCGATCATGCGAAAGAGCGGCCTGACGCCGGATCAGCTGATGCGCTCGCGCCTTTATACGCTGCTGAAGGAGAGGGACATCCGCCCGGACGAGGCGGCGATCATAGGAAACGATCTGCCCACGGATGAGGACAGCGACCTGATGCTGCTGCTTAAGGAGAACGGGTTTAAGATCCATGAGATCACATCCTGCAGAACATATGAGGAGTACCAGGAGATGGCAGGCAGCCGCTTTTATATCTCGTATTACCCTTCTGCGAAGGCAGGGGGAGATATGCTCTCGCAGCGCCTGGGCGGAACCCATTTTTACCTGCCTTTCAGTTTCAGTTATGATGAGATCGAGGACGGCCTTCGGCGCCTTTCCGATGTGCTGGGCGTGCCCGCGCCGGACTTTTCGGGGAAACGGCAGGCGTGTGAAGAGGCTCTGGAGGAAACGCTTTCGCTGATCGGACAGACGCCGGTCGCCATCGATTATACGTTCTGTCCGCGGCCGCTGAGCCTGGCCCGGCTTCTCCTTGACGCAGGCTTTAACGTGGAGCGGGTATATACAGACGGCCTGACCGGGGAGGAAAAGGAGGACTTTGACTATCTTCAGGCGCATTTCCCGCAGCTGCTTCTGATGCCGACGGTACACCCGAAGATGCGGTTCCTCGCGGCAAAGGAGCCGTCAGATTACCTGGCGGTCGGCCAGAAGGCAGCGTATTTTACAGGAACGGATCATTTTGTCAACATTGTCGAGGGCGGGGGCATGATCGGTTATGAAGCCGTGCTGCGCACGCTTTCGCTGATGCGGGAAGCATATCTTGAGAAAAAGGATATGCGCACGCTGGTACAGATCAAGGGATGGGGGTGCGAGAGCTGCGTATGAAACAGACAGCGCGTATTATTTCAACTTATTCGGCCGATGTCTTCGGCGTGTGCTCCGCCCTGTTTGAACTTGGCGGGATGACTGTCATGCACGACGCTTCCGGCTGCAATTCCACCTATACGACCCATGATGAGCCGCGCTGGTATGACATGGACAGCATGGTCTATATTTCCGGGCTCAGCGAGATGGAAGCGATCATGGGGGATGATGATAAGCTGATCCGCGATATTGCGGATGCTGCCGGATCGCTGCATCCGAAGTTTATTGCCCTCGCAGGCACGCCGGTTCCGGCGATGACCGGATTTGATTATGAGGCTGTCGCAGCTGTGATCGAGCAGGAAACGGGGATTCCTTCTTTCGGGTTTCCCACGACCGGGATGAACACATATATTCACGGCGCATCCATGGCGCTTGCCGGCATAGCGGAGAGGTTTGTCCGGGAGAGGAAGGCAGGAGAGAAGAAGACAGGCACGGACGCCGGATCAGATGCGGATCCGATTTCTGTAAACATCCTCGGCCTGACGCCGCTCGATTTTTCCGTAAACGGAACGGATCGCTCCATCGCCGCTTTCCTTGAGAGAAGCGGGTTCCGGGTCAATTCCCGCTGGGCCATGGGAGCGGATCTGGAGGAGCTCTCACGGGCAGCAGACGCGGATGTGAACCTTGTGGTATCCGCTGCCGGTCTGGGAGCCGCTCATGTCCTGAAGCGCCGTTTTGGCATCCCATTTGTCGCCGGACTTCCGCTGGGGGACCGTCTTGGCAGGCTGCTGTGCGCAGCACTCAGAAGCGCCGCGGCCTTCGGAGATGACAAGGTATGCGGGAGCAGCCTGGAAACGAAAGGTGTCGTTCTGATCGGAGAGGGAATTACCTCCCTTGCCCTCGCGTCTGCCATTGAGCTTGAAACAGGAAAAGGGACGAAAGTCCTGTGCGCCACGGAATGCGAGCCGGGGATTCTCAGGGAGAAGGACACTCTGACCCCGGATGAGGATGACATCATTCCTGAACTAAAAGGCGCGCAGATCATTATCGCTGACCCGCTCTACCGGCCCATCTGCCCGCCGGAAGCGAAGTTTATTGAGGCGCCGAGCGAGGCGTTTTCGGGCAGAATATACAGACAGGAGATCATCGACCCGGTGTCGGATCTTTATAAATTATTAGAGGAGGTTCTCTGACATGAAAGAAAAAACAGGAAACATTCGCATTTTTGCAGCCGCAGCTGCGCTGGCATTCGCTTCGGCTGCGTTCTGCGGGACTGCGCTGGCTTCTGACACGGAAGAGGGTACACATATCGTTGTGGATCATAACGGTAACGAGGTTGCGGTCCCGGATAGCGCTGAAAGGATCGTCGTCTGTGATATTTACCCGCTTCCCAGCGTTCTGACAGTATTCTTTGATTCGGCTGATAAGATCGTAGGCATGGCTCAGCCGAGCATGACAGCCGCGCAGAACGGGCTTCTCGGAGAATTGTATCCGGAGATCCTGGATGCGGAGACAGGCTTCATTGACGGCTCGACCATCAACATGGAGGAGCTTATGAAGCTCGAGCCGGACGTCGTTTTCTACAGTGCTTCTGACCCCGCGACGGGAGAGCAGCTGACAAACGCGGGACTTGCCGCGATCGCTGTTTCAGTGAACAAATGGGACTATAACTGCATCGAAACGCTGAACCACTGGATCGAGCTGCTCGGCGAGATCTTCCCGGAAAATGAGAAGACGCAGATCGTTGAGGAGTATTCCAACCGGGTGTATGACATGGTGCAGGAGCGCGTGAAGGATATCCCGGAAGAGGAAAGAGAGAGGATGTTCCTCCTTTTCCAGTATAATGAGACAACGCTTCTGACCAGCGGAAAGCAGTTTTTCGGCCAGTGGTGGGCGGACGCCATCGGCGCAGTCAATGTGGCGGAGGAACTGACGAAGGATAACTCTGTGGCTGTCAACATGGAACAGATCTATGCCTGGAATCCGGACCTGATCTTCATCACGAATTTTAATACCTACCGTCCGGAGGACCTGTATGAGAATACGGTGGAAGGATATGACTGGAGCGCCGTGGATGCTGTCGTAAACAAGCGCGCCTACAAGATGCCGCTGGGAATGTACCGCAGCTATACGCCGGGCGCGGATACGCCGGTCACACTGCTGTGGATGGCGCAGACTGCGTATCCGGAGCTTTTTGAGGACATTGACATCATTGCGGAAGCAAAGACCTATTATCATGATGTATTTGGAATCGAACTGACAGATGAGCAGGCCGCGGCCATCTTTGCTCCGCCTCTGGATGCCGGCACTGGATTTGCCTACAATAACTGAAACAGATAGATACACATCGATATGAGCAGGACGCTGCACGGCGCCCTGCCGCTTAAATACACGGGGAATGATCATATGAGCATGAATGATACGCCCTCAGGGGAAAGGATACATATCGGGTTCTTCGGAAGAAGAAATGCAGGAAAATCCAGTGTGGTGAACGCTGTCACCGGCCAGTCCCTTGCCGTCGTTTCTGACGTGAAGGGAACCACGACAGATCCGGTGCGCAAGGCTATGGAGCTGCTGCCTCTCGGACCTGTTGTCATCATCGATACACCGGGTTTCGATGATGAAGGAGCCCTCGGCGAGCTGCGCATGAAGAAAACAAGGCAGGTCCTGAACCGGACGGATATCGCGGTCCTTGTCGTGGACGCCTCGGAGGGAAAGAAGGAATGCGACGA
>CADCOP010000261.1 GCA_902803065.1 uncultured Lachnospiraceae bacterium
AGTAAAAAATGGGAAAAATCAGAAAGTTTTCTGCATGCCTTCTTGCCCTGTGCCTTCTGCTTGCCTGCCTGGCTTCAGGGACTGCTTTTGCTGCAGAAGAACAGACACAAGGGGTTCTTGATTTAAGGCTCACAGCATCCGTGGAAGGAGAAGACGCGCAGGAGATCAATTCCGTGCTGGATTCTTCCGCAATCGACATAGCCATCGGTGCTGACATGGCGGGGGATCCGGTCGTAAATGTTAAGGCGGACGGTATGGGCATGATGCTTTTCCGCCTCCTTCTTAAAATAGGAATGGAAGACGGAACCATTGCTTTCGCACTGCCCGATGTGGATGGAAATCTGTACAGCGCGAATCTTCCGCAGATGGTTCAGAATCTGAATGTGGAGGAACAGCTGAATTCCATTTTCGGCGACGCGGCAGATCAGCTTACGGCTGTTTCCGAATATCCGCAGATCAGTGCCGAGGAGTATCAGGCTGCTTTTGCACCGTATCTTCAGATCATCGGCGACACGGCTTCCGCGAACATGACAATGGAGGAGAATCAGGAGATCGCCTTTAAGAGTCTTTCCGGCACAGCGGTATGCGATGTTGCGGTCATTGAACCCACGGAGGAGGATCTGATCAATATGCTTGAGGCTATGGCTGACCAGGCCGAGGGTGACGCTGCGCTTAAAAATGTGGTCGTTCAGTGGGCTGATTACATCCGTAAACTTGAGCCGGTACTTGAAATGACAGGATCCTCGGGAGAGGAAGTTTCCGCGGATGAAGCCGCTGATGCCCTTGTCCAGGGAGTCGATCAGCTGCCGGCCCTCCTGCGCCAGGGCGCGGAGTATATCCGTACGGAAGGCCTGAATGGCGTTCAGTTCCGCTTTAAAGCGGCTGTATCACCGGAAGGGGTGCCGAAACAGCTTACAGCTTATGCAGGCAATGAGGAAGAAGCCTATGAGATCGGCTTCGAATATCTGCCGGAAATCGGAAATACATCATGGGCTGTTTATATGGAACAGTCTGAATATGGCGAGACCACGATGTATGATCTGAAATTCAGCGGAAACAGCGGTAATGACAGCGGCCTTCTGTCAGGTACATTGTCAGCGAACGTAACCATGGGAGATCAGAAGACGACGGTTGCTGATCTGACCTATAACTGGAACCTGAACAATCTTTCGGTAATCATGGTTCCGTACGGTACAGCCATTCTCTCAGTCAGCGACGGTTATCAGATGGCCCGTGTTATCCTGACTGTCGGACAGGGCGCAGAGGAAGGCGACGATCATACACTGTATGTGACCGGACTGGATACATTCACAGGTGATTCTTCTCTTACAGGCATGAAGATCAACCTGCATGCATCAAGGCAGGCTGAAGTGGAAGCTCCTTCGGGAACCTTTACGGATATCTCAGGGTATACCGTGGAGCAGCTTGGAGAACTGTTCACGGAGCTCGGAAATAAGATCGTTAGTTCGCTGCAGGGGTAATATATGTATACATTCAATGACCTCAGAGAGATCACAGCACGGCTTCGGGCTCCTGACGGGTGCCCGTGGGACAGAGAGCAGACTCATGAGAGTCTGAAAATGGCCGTCATAGAGGAAGCTGCCGAAGTCATCTGCGGTATTAATATACTCTCGCAGACCGGGCGCAAGGAAAATCTGCAGGAGGAACTCGGAGATCTTCTGCTCCAGATCATGATGCATGCCGCCATTGCTGAGGAGGAAGGACTGTTTTCCGTAGACGATGTTGTGGACACGGTCAGCCGTAAAATGATCCGCAGGCATCCGCATGTTTTCGGCAATGAACATACGGATGATCCTGAAAGGGCGCTGGAAATGTGGGAGGCTGCCAAAAAAGAGGAGAAGTCCGGAAAAGAGTGGATCGAGAAGGAGTATCTTCCCACGGCCTTTGCGGAAACGAAAGAACTCATTGAGGCAGCAAAACGCCGGAAACATATAACGTAGTTTCACGGTAATGATTGACTTTAACAGCCTGAGTCATTATAGTATATAAGGTTATGTAAGTGCGGCTGCCGCATTAAGCATATGACTGGTCTTTTGCTTAGTGCGGCAGCTTTTTTTGATTATTATGAACTTTTCAGGAGAGTTTTGCCAATGGCCAGAGAAGAAAACAAGATGGGCTATATGCCCGTTAAAAAACTGATCGTGTCGATGTCATTGCCCATGATGGCCTCCATGCTTGTGCAGGCGTTATACAATGTGGTCGACAGCATTTTTGTCGCAAGGATCGGGGAGGAGGCGCTGACAGCAGTCTCGCTTGCGTTCCCTCTGCAGAACCTGATGATTGCCGTCGCCTCGGGAACCGGAGTCGGCATCAACGCCCTGCTGTCAAGATCGCTGGGTGAAAAGCGGTTTGACCGGTCCGATGCGGCAGCGAATAACGGCCTGCTGCTGACCTTATTCAGTTATATCCTTTTTCTTCTGATCGGCCTTTTCGGAGCCAGACCGTTTTTGTCGACGCAGATCAGTGATGATACGATCATTGGCTATGGGACAGCTTATCTGCAGATCGTTCTCTGCCTGAGCATCGGCCTGTTTTATCAGATCACATTCGAGCGGCTGCTTCAGTCGACCGGACGGACGATCTACAGCATGATCTCCCAGGCTACAGGGGCTATTATTAACATTATCTTTGACCCGATCATGATCTTCGGACTGTTCGGTTTCCCGAAAATGGGTGTGGCGGGAGCTGCTCTGGCAACTGTCCTCGGACAGGTGATCGCGTCCTTTATCGGTATGTATCTGAACATCAAAAAGAACACGGACATCACGTTTTCGTTGAGAAGCATGTTCTCCCCGCAGGCAGATGTCATCCGGGAGATCTATTTTGTCGGCATTCCCTCAGTCCTTATGATGTCCATCGGATCCTTTATGACATATCTGATGAACCAGATCCTGATCGTGTTCTCAACAACAGCAGCAGCAGTGTTCGGCGTGTATTTTAAGATGCAGAGCTTCTTCTTCATGCCAGTATTCGGACTGAATAACGGACTGATTCCAGTGCTTGCTTACAACTACGGGGCAAAGAAACGCGAGCGCATTAAGGAAGCCCTGAAGTTTTCCATGCTTCTGGCTGCCTCGATCATGATTGCAGGAACCATCATATTCCACTTGTTCCCGTCACAGCTTTTGGACATGTTCAACGCCTCGGAGCATATGAAGAGCATTGGCATTCCTGCGCTGCGCATCATCAGCCTGTCCTTCCCGCTGGCAGCTGCCGGTATCGTCATGGGATCGATCTTCCAGGCATTTTCGAGGAGTATTTATTCGCTGATCATTTCACTCTGCCGCCAGCTCGTCGTGCTTGTTCCTGTTGCCTGGCTGCTGTCAAAACTGGGAGATGTAACGATCGTCTGGTGGGCATTCCCCATATCGGAGCTTGTATCGATCGTGATCTCCGTGTATTTCTTCCGGAAGCTGTATAACAGTACGGTTCGGAATCTGTGAGGTAAAGGGTCCATGAGAGAAAAGACCATGAAGAAAAACAGTGATGGTTTCAGGCAGCTGCATGCTCCGTATGAGGATGCAGCTGCAGCGTCATGGGACAGCGTGCATCCCAGCCCGCTGATGAAGCGGTCCGGGTACAGGATGCTCAACGGTATATGGGATCTTTCTGTCATTCATAAAGGAGCAGGGACTCACTCCCTGGCCGGTAAGATCAACGTTCCGCTGCCGCCCGAGTGCGGCCGGAGCGTTTTGTCATGTGAAGGAGAGAACACCGGGGCGCAGCTGCGGCTGAAGAAGGGTGAAAGCTGGCTCTATGAGCGGGATTTTGAAATTTCGGAAAAAGAACGCGGGGGCAGGGTCCTGCTTCATTTCGGGGCGGTGGATCAGGTCTGCAGAGTCAGTGTGAACGGCACGCCGGCAGGACGCCATAAAGGGGGCTATCTGCCGTTTGTCCTCGACATTACACATCTCACCAGACAGGGAGAGAATCATTTGTCCGTACAGGTATGGGACAACAACAGCCCTCTATTCGGCCGGGGAAAGCAGCGAAGAAGGAGAGGCGGCATGTGGTACACTCCTTTCTCCGGGATCTGGCAGAGCGTGTGGCTGGAGTTTGTGCCGCATATATACGTGAAGCAGATCAGGATCACTCCACGGATGGACCGGGTCACGATCGTAACGCAGGGCGGAGCGGAGGAGAAGGTCCTTTTCCTGAATACCGATTCCGGCATAAGGACATACCGGTACAGGGGAGACAGGCTGACGATCCGCTTTGGAACAGAGCTGCCGGGGGATGAGGAAATAACGCAGGAGGATGCCGGGAGAGCTCTCCTCGAGAAGCCGTATGCGTACTGCTCTGAACAGGCGCAGCTGTGGAGCCCGGAGGATCCGCATCTGTACAGCTTTGTACTGCAATGCGGAGAGGATCTGTTCGAATCCTACTTCGCTCTTCGGGAGATAAAGATCGCTGCCGTTAATGGAAAACCCCGTTTTCTTCTGAACGGGAAACCCATCTTCCTTCACGGAGTCCTTGATCAGGGCTATTATCCTGACGGAATCAGTACGCCGGTATCGCCGCAGGCATACGCGGATGACATACAGGCGATGAAGGATCTGGGCTTTAACATGCTTCGAAAGCACATCAAGATCGAGCCTGAGTGCTATTACCATGAATGTGACCGCAGGGGCATGATCGTGATGCAGGACCTTGTCAGCAGCGGTGTATATAATTATCTCTGGCAGACAGTCCTTCCGACGGCGGGACTTTTGGAACTGCCGGCCATACCCGCGGGAATCAGGCGGAAAAAACAGTTTATCCGTGAAGCCCGCGAAACGCTGCGGTTCCTTTACAGTCATCCCTGCGTCTGCGGTTATACGATCTTTAACGAAGGATGGGGCCAGTTTGACGCGGATAAGGTGTATGAAATGCTGAAACATCTGGATCCGTCGCGTTTTTATGATACGACTTCCGGATGGTTTACAAGAAAGAAAAGCGATGTAGTCAGCATACATAATTACTTTTTTGCGCTGAAGATAAAGAAGGATAAGGAAAGGCCTTGCCTTCTCTCGGAATTCGGCGGTTTTTCCTGGAAGATCGACGAACACTCTTATAATCCTGAAGAAAGCTACGGCTACAGGGAGTACAGGAGCCAGCAGGAGCTGGAGAACGCGCTGGAGGAGATCTACCGCGGGGAGATCATCCCGCTGATCCGCGAAGGCCTTGCAGGGACCGTGCTCACTCAGGTAAGCGATGTAGAGGATGAGACGAACGGACTGCTGACCTATGACCGGCAGGTGGTCAAGGTGGATGCCGGCAGGATGCGCAGGATCGCCTCGGATCTGTATACGGCAGCGGGTCAGTGGAAAGACTTATGATAATTAACAATCATCAATGTTTACAATTTGTTAATTGAAATATTGTGCAAAATAGGTATAATACAAGAAAAAAAGATGACAGAACGATGAACGATCAGGCCGCACGGCCAGGGAGGCTTGTATGGGTGGTTTTTTTGCCGCTGCACTGAAATGCAGCTGTATTTTCGATCTTTTTTACGGAACCGATTATCATTCACATCTCGGGACCAGGCGCGCCGGCATGGCGGTATTCGGCAGGGATGGGTTTAATCGTGCCATACATAATATTGAAAGTTCTCCGTTCAGGACCAAGTTTGCGTCGGATGTTAATAAGATGGACGGAAACTATGGAATCGGCTGCATATCCGATTATGATCCTCAGCCGCTGATCGTCCGGTCCCATCACGGAACGTACGCGATCACAACTGTCGGCAGGATCAATAATGTGGACCAGCTCGAGAGAATCATCTTTAAGGGAGGAGGCAATCACTTCCTTGAAATGAGCGGCGGTGATATCAACAAAACTGAGATGACTGCGGCGCTTATTAATCAGAAGGATAATCTGCTGGAGGGGATCCGCTATGCCCAGGAGATGATCAACGGTTCCATGACGATCCTGGTCATGACTCCGGTGGGTATTTACTGTGCCAGAGACAGACTGGGAAGGACACCTCTTGTCATAGGAAAAAAAGAGGAAGGCTACTGCGCTTCCTTTGAATCCTTCGCGTACCTGAACCTTGGCTACTCAGATTACCGTGAACTGGGTCCCGGAGAGATCGCCGTGATCACTCCCGAGGAATGCAGAACCGTTGTCCCGGCGGGAGATAAGATGCGCATATGCACCTTCCTCTGGGTCTATTACGGATACCCGAGTTCCCGGTATGAGAATGTGTCGGTCGAGGAGATGCGCACAAAATGCGGAGCCATGCTTGCTAAGCGTGATCAGCTGACAAAGGATGATATTGATACGGTGGCAGGCGTTCCTGACTCAGGAACGGCCCATGCGATCGGCTATTCAAACGAATCGGGCATTCCCTTCGCTCGTCCGTTTGTCAAATATACGCCGACCTGGCCTCGTTCTTTCATGCCGACGACACAGGGCAAGAGAGACCTGATCGCGCGCATGAAGCTGATTCCTGTTCATGAACTGATCAACGGGAAAAAGCTTCTGATGATCGATGATTCCATCGTCCGCGGAACGCAGCTGCGCGAAACAACTGAGTTTCTGTATAACAGCGGAGCAGCCGAGGTACATATCCGTCCGGCCTGTCCGCCGCTCCTGTTCGGATGCAAATACATCAGCTTTTCAAGATCCTCTTCAGAGATGGAACTGATTGCCAGAAGAATCATTCAGGAGGAGGAAGGCGGACGGGTCGAGCGCAGTGTTCTCGATGATTACGCGAACCCGGATACGGACAGGTATCATCATATGATCGACAGAATATGCCGGCAGCTTAAATTCACGTCGCTCAACTATAACAGGCTGGATGATCTGATCAGCTCGACCGGGCTGGACAGCGATAAGCTCTGCACATACTGCTGGGATGGCAGGGAGTAGAAACCTTCGCGGAAGACACAATTTGAACACAATTAAAACACAAAACCTCCTTAATCGGTTCACAATTGAAACATAATCGGAAGATATAGTATAAGCATCCCGAGAGGGACAGATACAAAGTACGATGATTTCAATTTCCGATAAAGGAGGTTTATATTATGAAGAAAAAATTACTGGGACTTTTACTTGGAGTCACGATCACGGGAGCTATGCTCGGAGGAGCTGTATACAGTTACGCAAACGGAAGCGGCGAGGTAAAGCTTCAGATCGCCGGTCAGGAGGATACGCAGGAAGAAGCGGATGATGAAGCAGCCGCCGATGAGGAAGACACCGACTGGAACCTGGCAGGAATCGAGGCCACACAGATGGTCAGCAGCGATTCTCAGGAATTCAGCTATTCCAATGTTGCTGACGTAGCTGAAGCAGTCATGCCGGCAATCGTTTCGATCACGAATTCATCGGTTCAGGAAGTCAATGACTGGTTCAGCCGCAGGTCATATCAGTATGAGAGCGAGAGCGCGGGCAGCGGCATCATCGTAGGCAGCAATGAGACCGAACTTCTGATCTGTACAAACAACCATGTGGTTGAAGGCGCAAATACCCTTACGGTAACATTTATCGATGAGGAATCATATGAGGCGAAGATCAAAGGTACTTCCGCTGACGATGACCTTGCTGTGATCGCTGTTGCACTTGATGATATATCGAAGGAAACAAAGGAACAGATCATGATCGCGCAGACCGGTGATTCGGATGAGATGCGCGTAGGTGAACAGGTCGTCGCCATCGGCAATGCTCTTGGCTACGGACAGTCTGTAACAACAGGAATCATCAGCGCGAAAGACCGTATGATCCAGGTACAGGAAGGAATGGATGTATATACCTATGAGAACCTGATCCAGACAGACGCAGCAATCAACCCCGGCAATTCAGGCGGAGCTCTGCTGAATATGAACGGCGAGGTCATCGGCATCAATTCCGCGAAAGCTTCCAGCAGCGGCGTTGAGGGCATGGGATATTCGATCCCGATCTCAAAGGCCATGCCTATCCTCGAAAAGCTGATGTCCAGAGAGACCCGCTCAAAAGTAGATGAGAGTGAAGCTTCCTACATCGGGATCACTGGTGAAGGAGTATCCTCTGAGGCAACACAGCTCTACGGAATTCCGGAAGGTATCTACGTGATCAGTGTCGGGGAAGGATCGCCTGCGGAGGAAGCAGGACTGCAGGAGAGCGATATCATCACAGAATTTGACGGTATCAGTGTAACCAGCATGTCTGATCTGAGAGAGCTGCTTCTCTACTACGCTGCCGGAGAAACCGTGGAGATGACAGTTCAGTCGAATGAAAACGGTGCTTATACGGAAAAAACCGTAGAAATTACCCTGGGAAGCAGGGAAGACAGCCAGTATTAAAAAACCAGATCAACAGAATACTGAATAGCAGTTTCAGATAAGGAGCTGCTGCGCCTGGCGCAGCAGTTCTTTTTTTGTGGATATAATACGAGACTGGTGTCAACAGATAATTGAAGATTATCACAAAATAGTCATTATGCACAAAATGCGAAGGCCAAAATGACGGAATTGTCAATAGACACCCCAACAGGGATATGCTAACATTTAGCTGTATTACAGGTATGAAGATGGCCGTGGTCTCTTCTGCATCTGCTGCAGGATGGCTGAAGACATGGCCGGGAGTGCCGTAGTATGTAAACAGATGAAGCAGATGAGATGAGGGCTGAATGATGGATGGACTGAATGTTGTTTCAAAAATCAGCCTCTATGAGCGGATTGCTGATCTTCTTGAAGAGCGGATCCTTTCGGATGGTTATGAGATCGAAAAAAAGCTGCCGTCAGAACAGGCGCTTGCGGAGCAGTACAGTGTCAGCCGGACTGTGATCCGTGAGGCGCTGAAGCTGTTGAAGGAGCGCGGACTCGTTGATTCAAGGAACGGTATGGGTTCGTATGTAACGAAGCCGGAAGCGGGAAACCTGGCGGATGTGATCTACCGGATGGCTGTACTGGACAAGATCTCCTACGCGGAGATCTATGATGTCAGGAAGATCCTGGAGATCGCCGCGTGCAGGGAGGCTGCTTCTTCCGTGAGGAATGATCAGCTTGCCAAAATGAATGCGTATCTGGAAAAACTGAAGGACAGGTCGATCTCCGTAAAAGAGAGGAGAGAGCTTGACTACAATTTCCACGCGGCCATAGCCGAGGCATCCGGCAATCGTCTGCTGGGCATCATGGTAAGGACAACAAGAAATGTTTTCATCGCCATGATCGAAAAGGGCATTTTTACGGAGGGAGGCATTGAGGATGCCATCCTCAGGCATGACAGGATCATGCAGGCACTCATCAACCACGACCCTGCAGCAGCGGAAAAAGCCATGCAGGAGCATCTCGACCAGTCCTATGAGAATGTTGTGAATTACATGTCGCAGCGGGCCGGTCAGGAAACATGAATCTTTGCCATTTACGGCACAGAGATATACTAAAGCAGGAGGATAAACCTATGAACAAAAAAGTTATTGCAGCATTACTTACAGCAGGCGTTGTTGGTTCCATGTTCGGAATGAACGCTATGGCAGACGATCTCGGCGATCCGGTAGAACTTACCGTTACCCTGACAGCAGTATCCACAGATACTCACGCACAGGCTATGATGAAGTTCAAGGATACGGTTGAGGAACTGTCCGGCGGAAACATCACAGTTAACGTATTCACAGATGCTCAGCTGTTTGCGCAGGAAGAAGAAGTTGCGGCAGTCGTTATGGGCGATGCTGATATGACTCTGACAGCAGCTTCCTGGCTGACAACAGGTTCACCGTGGGTATCCATGTTCACAGCAGGTTACCTGTTCAACAGCTATGATCATATGACAGCTACACTCAATGGCGAGATCGGCCATAGCGTATTCGAAAAGATCGGTGAGGAGCAGGGTATCCTTCCGCTCGGCGCATGGTATCTTGGTTCCCGTGAGATCTCTCTGACAGAGGATCGCCCGATCAACACTCCGGAAGACCTGAATGGCGTTAACCTCAGAATGCCGAACTCTGACGCATGGCTGTTCCTTGGAAAAGCTCTTGGCGCAAACCCGACTCCGATCTCCTTCTCCGAGCTGTATCTGTCTCTGCAGACAGGCGCTGTTGACGGACAGGACAACCCGCTGGGAACAGTTGAGAGCGCAAAGTTCTATGAAGTTCAGAAGTCCATCACTCTGACAAACCACCTTGTAGACTCTGTATGGCCGGCTATCAACATGGCTAAATGGAATTCTCTGACAGATGCTCAGAAAGATATCATCATGCAGGGTGTTGAGGCAGGAAGAGAGTACTGCGACAGCACAAACCTTCAGAAGGAATCCGAGCTCGTTGCTTTCTTTGAGGAGCAGGGCCTTTCCGTTTACAATGCAGACATCGCAGCTTTCCAGAGCCACGTTATGGACTGCTACCTGAACGACCCCATCTCTGCTGACTGGGATATGGATATGTATCAGCAGATCCAGGATCTCGGAGCTCAGTTCCTTGAGGGCGAGGCTACGACAGAAGCTGAATAAACTTTGATCCCGAAATAAAAAGAAAGCATAAAGCATGAGTGAATACCCGCATCCCGGATGACCGCTGTATTCCGGTCCTTTTGGGATGCGGGTCGTTCTATGCAGGGTATTCTATTCTGCGCTGAAAGGAGACCTCAAATGGATGGAGTTAAGAAAGTCGGGAAATTTCTCCGTGACTGTGTGGAACTCTATATTCCGGTCTGCGCGTTTCTGATCATGTTTATCGTATTCGTTGTTCAGATCGCCGCGAGATATATCTTTAATAATCCGCTTCCGTGGGCTTATGAAGTTACAGTTATGTGCTATCTGTGGCTTGTTATCCTGGGAGCCTGCTTTGCCTACCGCGACCGGTCGCACGTTACCTTTACCCTGATCTACGACAAGCTTGGAGTCAAGGGGAAAGCGATCTGCGCTCTTCTCGGTAATGTGCTCATGCTCATCGCCTTTGTTGCGATGTTCATTCCAAGCTGCAATTTTATCATGCAGATGAAGATCCAGGTCACATCTGTTTTCAAGATCGGCCTGAATATCGTCTACCTTCCGTTTATTCCGTTCATGATCATCATGATCTGCTACTTCCTGTACGATAT
>CADCOP010000262.1 GCA_902803065.1 uncultured Lachnospiraceae bacterium
GAAAGCTGCTGTACTTGAAAAAAAGATCACACAGGCACTGGTGGATCTGAATTTCGCAGATGTCCGTTTTGCCGTTTCCTTCCATGAAACGGAAGAGCTGACAATGTATGGAAAGGACGATATCTGCTTCGAGATCTCGGTGAATCCCGGCATGCCGCTCCGAGCGCTTTCCGATGTGGCTTCCGGAGGAGAACTGTCCAGGATCATGCTTGCGATCAAGGCAGTCATGGCAGACCAGGATGCTGTCGGCACACTGATCTTTGATGAGATCGATACCGGTATTTCCGGAAGGACCGCGCAGAAAGTATCTGAAAAAATGGCCGTGATCGCGCGGAGCCATCAGGTGATCTGCATCACTCATCTTGCGCAGATCGCCGCCATGGCGGACAGTCATTTTGAGATCAGAAAGGAAGCCGCTGACGGAAGAACATCCACGCATATCCGGCTCCTGGGAAAAGAGGAGCGGGTCGAGGAGATCGCCAGGATACTCGGAGGCGCTTCCATTACGGAAAAGGTATGTGAAAACGCAAGAGAGATGCTCTCCCTTGCGGAAAAGCTGAAAGACCCGCTGTCATAAAGAGCAGAGTCCGTATGCGGTTGGGGTCTCCTTCAATACCTTATATGATAAAATGAAGAACAATATAGAACAGGAGGTCTGTTATGGATGAGCATATGATACGCGAACTGGCTGTAAGCGCGCTGAAGATGAGAGAGCTATCCTATGTGCCGTATTCGGATTTCGCGGTAGGTGCCGCGCTGCTCACGAAGGATGGAAGGATCTTTACAGGGTGCAACGTAGAAAACGCGGCGTTCGGGCCAAGCATATGCGCGGAAAGAACGGCGGTTGCAAAGGCTGTGAGCGAAGGGGCAAGGGAGTTTGCCGCTATTGCGGTAGCCGGAGGAAAAAGGGGGGAGCCCCCGAAGGATTACTGTCCTCCGTGCGGAGTCTGCCGCCAGGTACTGGCTGAATTCTCCGGGCCGGACATGCCTGTGATCGTGGTAAAGTCTGAAGAAGAGATCAGGATCACGACGCTGGGAGATCTGCTGCCCCAGAGCTTTACGCCGGCTGACCTTGGATGACACAGCTCCGGCGGCATGGGCGCCGGAAAACAAAAAATGGGCGTGTTTATCATGACCGCGCCCGCGTTATAAGGAGGTGCAGGAAATGCCTGTTGTTTATTCACAGAAGGGTGAGGAATTCCATTTAAAGATCAGAGAGGGTGACGTGGGAAAATATGTGTTTCTCTGCGGCGATCCCGGAAGATGCGAAAAAATCGCGCAGTATTTTGATGAACCAGTGTTTCTTAAGAGCAACAGGGAATATACGATCTGGAACGGATATCTTGACGGTACAAAGGTGAGCGTGTGCAGCACGGGAATCGGCGGACCGTCCGCAGCCATCGCGATTGAAGAACTCGTCCACTGCGGGGCACATACATTTATCCGCATCGGGACCTCCGGGGGCATGGCGCCTGAGGTGCTCGGAGGAGACCTTGTGATCGGTACGGCAGCGATCCGTATGGAAGGGACCTCGAAGGAATACGCGCCCATTGAATATCCCGCAGTCGCTGACCATACCGTTGTCACGGCTCTGGAAAAAGCAGCCAGGGAGCAGGGCGCGCGCTATCATACAGGCGTGCTGCAGTGCAAAGACAGCTTCTACGGCCAGCACGATCCGTCCAGCATGCCCGTGGGCTATGAACTTGAAAGCAAGTGGGATGCCTGGGTAAAATGCGGCGCCCTGGCAAGTGAGATGGAATCCGCGGCTCTGTTCATTATCGGGAGCGTCCGCCGCGTCCGTGTGGGAAGCATCATGACCGTTTTCGCAAACCAGACAAGAAGAGCTCTCGGGCTGGATGACCCGCAGAATTACGATGTTGATTCCGCAATCCGTGTGGCTGTTGAAGCCATCCGTATCCTGATCGCATGGGACAAATAAAGCTTTCCACGGATGGTAAAATGCGATATACTGAATTCAAATGTAGACAATCTTTGCCTGGGGGTGCTGTATGAAAAACATTTTGTTCGTATCATCTGAAGTGGTACCTTTTATTAAAACCGGAGGACTGGCGGATGTCGCCGGCTCTCTTCCAAAATGTTTCAATAAGGACGAGTTTGATGTGAGGGTCATTCTTCCGAAATATATGTGCATGAGCGATGAGTGGAAGAATCAGCTGCAGTATGTGACCCATTTCTACATGGATCTTGCGTGGAGATCCCAGTATGTCGGCGTACTTGAGCTTGAGTACGAAGGAATCAAATTCTATTTTATCGATAATGAATACTATTTCTCAGGTCCGAAGCCGTATGGAAACATCTACCAGGATATAGAGAAATTCGCGTTCTTCTCGAAGGCAGCCCTGTCGGCGCTCCCGGTCATCGGTTTCCGGCCGGATATCATTCACTGCCATGACTGGCAGACAGGACTGATTCCCGTATATCTGAAGGACAGCTTCCATGAGGGAGAGTTCTTCCGTGATATCAAGTCCATCATCACGATCCATAACCTGAAATTCCAGGGTGTATGGGACATGAAGACGGTCATGGATATCACAGGCCTTCCGGCTTACTATTTCACGCCGGATAAGCTGGAAGCCTACGGAGACGCCAATTTCCTGAAGGGCGGTATAGTGTACGCGGATGCTGTAACGACTGTGAGCGATACATACGCCGAAGAAATCAAGACCCCGTTCTACGGCGAACGGCTGGACGGCCTGATGAGAGCCAGATCCAACGTTCTCTCAGGTATCGTCAACGGTATCGATTACGATGAATATAACCCCGAAACGGATACATTCATTGAGAAACAGTACAATGCCCGCAATTTCCGGAAGGAAAAGATCAAGAACAAACGGGCTCTGCAGAAGGAGCTCGGGCTCGAGCAGGATGACAGGAAGTTCATGATCGGCGTCGTATCCCGTCTGACGGATCAGAAAGGCTTTGACCTGATCGCGTACATGATGGATGAGATGTGCCAGCTGGATATTCAGTTCGTTATCCTGGGAACGGGAGAAGAGCGCTACGAGAATATGTTCCGCCATTTCCAGTGGAAATACCAGGGAAAGGTATCAGCGAACATTTTCTATTCAGAAGCTCTTTCCCATAAGATCTATGCATCCTGTGACGCATTCCTCATGCCTTCGCTCTTCGAGCCCTGCGGACTGTCTCAGCTGATGAGCCTGCGTTACGGCACGATACCGATCGTGCGTGAGACCGGAGGCCTTCGTGATACGGTTGAGCCTTACAATGAGTATGAGAGTACGGGAACAGGCTTCAGCTTCGCTAATTATAACGCACACGAGATGCTGTATACTGTCAAGTATGCGATGGATGTGTATTACAACAGGAAGCGCGAGTGGAACAAACTGATCGACCGCGCCATGGCTGCGGATTTCTCGTGGGAGACTTCTGCCAGAAAGTACGAGAAGCTGTATAATCAGCTGCTGGGATGCTGAGGAAGGGATGCTGAGGAAGCGCTATGAAACTGTCAACAAAAAGCAGATACGGCCTGAGAGCCATGATCGACCTTGCTGCCCGTGAGGGCGATGAGCCGGTTTCACTGGGAAGCGTGGCACAGAGCCAGGGCATTTCGGAGGCGTATCTGGAACAGCTTTTTGCGAAACTGAAAAAAGCCGGCCTTGTTACAAGCAGCCGGGGAGCGCAGGGAGGATACAGGCTTTCCCGTGCCCCTGAGAATGTATCTGTCGGCGACGTACTCAGAGCACTGGAAGGAAACCTGGAGGCAGCCGCCTGCCCGGGGCTTTCGGACCAGGGCTGCAGCTCCTCTGACAGCTGTGTGACCATCTACGTATGGAAAAAGATCAACGACAGCATCACGCGTACCGTTGATTCTATCTGCCTCGATGAGCTGGTCAGGGAGAGCAGGAAGAATAAAGCGGAGACCGGATAAAACAGCTTGTTAAAAGTTTCCCGTTTTTTTAATTCCTACTTGATTTTACAGGATAAATTAGTTACAATACTTCACGGGTCAGTACGTCTTTTGTAAATAGGAAACGTTCTGACAAAACCAGATAATCTCATTTTTTTTCAGGGAGGAAATCGACATGGCAGTAAAAGTTGCTATTAACGGATTTGGTCGTATCGGCCGTCTTGCCTTCAGACAGATGTTCGGCGCAGAAGGATTTGAAATCGTTGCTATCAATGATCTTACTTCTCCGAAGATGCTTGCTCATCTTCTTAAGTATGACTCTACACAGGGCAGATATGAGAAGTGCGATACAGTTACATGCGGTGAGGATTCCATCACTGTTGACGGCAAAGAGATCAAGATCTATGCGATCCCGGATGCTAACAACGCACCGTGGGGCGAGCTTGGTGTTGACGTAGTTCTGGAGTGCTCCGGCTTCTACACATCCAAGGCTAAGGCTCAGGCTCATATCAATGCTGGTGCTAAGCATGTTATCATCTCCGCTCCGGCTGGAAATGATCTTCCGACCATCGTTTACAATGTAAACCATGAGAGCCTTACAAGCGAAGATAAGATCATCTCTGCAGCATCCTGCACAACAAACTGCCTGGCTCCGATGGCTAAGGCTCTGAATGATCTGGCTCCGATCAAGACCGGTATCATGTGCACGATCCACGCTTACACAGGCGACCAGATGACTCTGGACGGCCCGCAGAGAAAGGGCGATCTGAGAAGATCCCGCGCTGCAGCTATCAACATCGTTCCGAACAGCACAGGCGCTGCAAAGGCTATCGGCCTTGTTATCCCGGAACTGAACGGCAAGCTCATCGGCGCTGCACAGCGTGTTCCGAC
>CADCOP010000263.1 GCA_902803065.1 uncultured Lachnospiraceae bacterium
CAGCTAATCAGCTTGCTTTCTTCCTCTCGGTGTAGCTGACCACTGCCTTCTGGATCACGATGAACAGAAGCAGCAGCGCGCCTGTGGCGATCTTGCCCCACCAGGAGTTGAGGTGGCCGTTGAAGGTGATCAGGGCCGGGATGACGGATTTAAGCAGTACGCCGAACATGGTTCCGATCATATAACCGACGCCGCCCGTAAGGAGCGTTCCGCCGATGACCGCGCAGGAGATAACTTCCAGCTCGCCGCCCTGCAGAGCCATGTTCCATCCGGACTTGACGACCAGCACGTAGGCGATGCCTGCAAGCGCGGAGCAGAAACCGTTGATGCCGTATACGGCAATCTTGGTGCGCGCCACGGGAAGACCCATGAGCTTTGCGCTCTGCTCATTGCCGCCGACCGCGTACACGTTGCGGCCGAAGCGGGTGTGCTGCAGAATGATCGTTCCGATGATGATCATGGCTATGAAGATAAGAACCGGCAGCGATATGGATGTGATCGGTTTGATCTTCACCCACTCTCCATCCACCAGATGATACAGCGTGATCTTAAAGCCGGCGAGCTTGTTGATCAGCGGATGATCGATACTGATCGATTCTCTGGAGATCAGCGAACAGATACCTCTGGCAAGGAAGTTACCTGTCAGGGTCGTGATGAACGGAGGCACATTCAGGTAATGAATGGCGGAGCCCATCAGCAGGCCGAGGCCGACGCCCACGATGATGGAGAACAGCATTGTGTATACCGGTGATATTCCCAGTTTCGTATATCCGTAAGCAATGAACATGCCTGTCAGGGACTGTACGGATGCTACGGACAGGTCGATGCCTCCTGTGATCAGGACCATGGTCATGCCGACAGCGGAAATACCGTAATACGCGTTATCCGTAAAGAAGTTGACGAAAGTACGGAGGGTCGTAAAGCCGATGGATCCGTATACGATCGCGCCAAACGCATAGATAATGAGGAAAATGATGATCGTGGCGTAGACCATGATGTATTTCGGGTTCATGATCCGGCTTACAATGCTCTGCCTTGAAGAACTGTTCTTCTCACTCATTATGCCGCACCTCCTTTCACAGCTTTCCTCTCTCCGGCTCTCTTGGACATCCATACGCGGACCGGCTCAGACTGAAGGACTATGACGACTGCGATGATCATAGCCTTGAAAGCCATGGTCGCTTCGGCAGAGATGCCGAAATAGTAAACGAAGGTAACGATGGTACGGATGATAATGGAACCGATAATCGTACCGGTCAGCGAGAACTTTCCTCCTGCCATGTTCGTACCGCCGATAACGGCTGCAAGGATGGCATCTGTCTCATAGTTGAGGCCTGCGTTGTTGGAGTCACAGGACATGATGCGGCTGGAGTAGATCAGTCCGGCAATACCGGACAGGAAACCGGTCAGTCCGAAAACGATCATGATGATCCTCTTTGCGTTGATACCGGAAAGCCTGGATGCGCTACGGTTGATACCGACGGATTCAACGAAGGTACCGAAAGCCGTCTTCCTGACAAATATCATCACTGCGGCGACGACCACCACGGTAATGATGATAGGCGTCGGCAGGAACAGTAAGCTGCCCTGACCGATCTGCCGGAACGGAGAATACAGCGTTGTAAACTGTTTACCGTTCGTAAGGATCTGCGCTACGCCGCGTCCGCTGACCATCAGGATCAGGGTCGCGATGATGGGCTGCAGCTGCAGCTGTCCGACGAGGAAACCGTTGAAGCATCCCATGAGCATACATGTAAGGAGCGGTGCCACGATGACCAGGATGAACGGATAGACCGTGTAATCACCCGGTGTGACATAGACCGCAACATCCCAGCGCAGGAGCTTTAAGGCAAAGGCGCCGGCAACAGCTACGAGGGCGCCGACCGAAAGGTCTGTTCCGCCAAGGGCAAGGACCAGCGTCATGCCCATCGCTATGATCGTGATCTCGGAAGATCGGTTGACGATATCAATCAAACTTCCGTACAGCATGCCTGTGGAAGGCTGGTAACTGATATTGAAAAAGTCCGGTCTTGAGATCAGGCATACAAGCAGGATCAGAAGTTCTGCAATAGCTGCCCAGGTGATCTTGGATCTCATGATGGAAGCAAAATCAAGATGTTTTGTGCGCAGCTTCAGGAACGCTGCTATGAGGCAGAGCACAGCGCCGATCCCAAGGAATACCGGTACCATACGGACAGCTGTGCGCAGCGATTTTACTCCCGAAAATCCGTTTGCAAAGATCGTATCGTACGCATCCGCGGACGATGCTGCGGCAGGTCCTGCCTGTGCTTCTTCCGTTCCCGGTTCCTCTGTCTCTTCAGCGACAGCCTCTGCTTCAGCTGCAGCTTCTGCCGCGGCTTCCTCTGCTGCCTGGTCTTCGCTGATCACTGCCGCAGCAGATGATTTATCCGCTTTCTTAACAGCATTGTTAAATGCTTCCCTGACAGCAGCTTCGTCGTTATCATTCATGAATACTTCATCGATGGCCGTGTCAGAAAGGCTGATCTTGTAATTCTTGTATACCTTATCCTTGATCCGGCAGACCTTCGCAAAAAAGAACAGGGCGATCGCAATGGATATCAGTCCCAGGATCAGCGGGATGAGAGCTGTTCTGTTTTTCTTCATTCCGCATCACCTCCCTGCATACCTTCCGCGATGATCTGAAGGATCCTGTTCTGCGTATCCTTATCAAACGGTCCGGTCAGTTCGCCTGCCTTTGCGCCGTCTCTCATGATAACGATCCTGTTCGAGCACCGGATGACCTCCTCCAGCTCGGAGGAGATGAAGATAACGGAAACTCCGTCTGCGCACATCTCGATCATCAGTCTCTGGATCTCCGCCTTTGCGCCGACATCGATGCCTCGCGTGGGCTCATCCAGGATCAGAAGATCCGGCTGGGTAGCCATCCATCTGGCAAGGATGACCTTCTGCTGATTGCCGCCGGACAGTTCGCCTATCTTCTTCTCCGCATCCGGCGTGGCAATGGACAGAGCCTTTATGTACTTATCCGCCAGTTCATTCTGCTCCTGCCTTGAAAGCGGATGCATGAAGCCGCGCTTCGCCTGTACAGCCAGCATGATGTTCTCGCGGATGGAAAGATCACCGATGATGCCGTCCTTCTTTCTGTCCTCAGGGCAGAAAGCAATGCCGCTCATGATCGCGTCAAAGGGCTTTTTGAGTGAGATCGGTTTGCCCTTCATGGTCACGGTTCCCTTCGTCGGACGGTTCGCGCCGAAGATCATCTGCGCGGTCTCCGTTCTTCCGGAACCGAGAAGTCCTGCAAAGCCGACCAGTTCGCCTTCTTTGATATTGACGGATACCTCCTGCACGGCGCCCGGCGCGCCGATCTTATCGGCGCTCATCATGATCTTCGCGTCAGCGGAGAGTTCATTGGGATGCAGGTTGAAGATGACGTCCATATCCTTACCGATCATCTTCGTCACAAGCTCCAGCTTGCCGATCTCGTTAACATCGTAGCATCCGACCAGATGTCCGTTCCGCAGGATCGTCATCCTGTCGGAGATGGCATAGATCTGGTCCAGGAAATGCGTAATGAAGATGATTCCGATGCCGTCCTTTTTCAGGTCTCTCATAACAGAGAACAGGAGCTGGACCTCATTCTCATCCAGCGATGAAGTCGGCTCGTCAAGAATGAGGATCTTTGCCTGAATATCCACGGCGCGGGCAATGGAGACCATCTGCTGAACTGCCGTAGAGTAATAGGAAAGGGGTCTTGTGACATCTATATCAAGATGAAAACGCTTCATCAGCTCATTTGCTCTTTTATTGATTATCTTATGTTTGAATTCTTTGCGGCCGACGAAGATATTTTCAGCGACCGTAAGGTTCGGGCAGAGGTTGATCTCCTGGAACACGGTTGAAATGCCCATTTCAATAGCTTGCTGCGGACTGACAGGCGTGATCTCCTTCCCATCAAGTATGATGGTTCCGGCATCCTTATGATTAACGCCGGTCAGGCACTTGATGAGCGTTGATTTGCCTGCTCCGTTTTCTCCGAGAAGGGCATGCACCTCACCCGCGCGAAGGGAAAAATCCACCTTGTCCAAAGCCTTGACGCCCGGGAAAGTGATCTCTATTCCCTTCATCTCGAGAATGCACTTATCTGACACTTTCTTTTCCTCCTGATACTGCAGTTCCTTTCAGAATTTAATGCTTAACCTTTAAATGAGGCGGAATTGCTCCCGCCTCACTCATCTTCTGTATTTCCGGCAGAGCCATATACTCTGTATCAGCAAGTGATGGCTCATTGCTCAGGGATATTAATACTGACGCTCATCGATGACATCAGATGCAAGAACAGATGTTGTTCCCTCAACCTCGATGCCGCCTACGCAGTCATAAACACCTTCTTCAGGATGGATAACTTCCTTATCGAAAGTCTCGCCGCTCTCAAGAGCCTCAATGCAGTTAACAACGAACTCACCATACAGCGGGTTGCACTCGATCGTTGCATTCATCTCGCCTGCTACGATAGCTTCGAAAGCTGCCTTAACAGAGTCGCATCCAACGATGATGATGTCTTCGCCGGGAACAAGGCCTGCAGCCTTGATAGCATCGATTGCGCCAAGAGCCATATCGTCGTTCTGAGCG
>CADCOP010000264.1 GCA_902803065.1 uncultured Lachnospiraceae bacterium
CATCTGCCAGAATGACAAGGCAGCCTACATGGTCATAACTGCCCTGGAGGATATGGGGTTCCAGGTTCCTTCTTCTGTCAGCATTGCCGGGTTCGACAACAGCTATCTCACGCGCGCCGGCAGGATCCGGCTTACCACCATCGGATACAGCGGCGCGACTCTGGCCGCGCAGATCTGCAGCGCTATGACGGATCTGCTGACCGGAAAGGCAAAAGAAAGCGCCGCCCCTGTCTCATGGAAACTGATCAAGGGCGGCACTGCCATGCGCGTAGGCGATGTATTTTACTGATACCCGCGTCTGTATTCGCGGGGCGTACAGCCGGTCGTCTTTTTAAAGACCGTGCTGAAATAGTTCGGATCCTTATATCCCACCATGGCAGCCACCGCCGCCGTATGCTCCTTCGTGCTCCGGAGTATGCTTTTTGCCTTCTCAATACGCCGGTATGTCACATATTCCACAAAGGTCATGTTCATCTTCTGCGAAAACAGAGAGCTCAGATACCCCGGACTGATGTCAAGGGCGGCTGCTGTCATGTTCAGGGAAAGATTCTCGTCTGCGAAATGCTCATCTATAAAGCTGACAGCCTTCTTAAGCACGCTGTCAGATATCGCAGCCGCTTCATCATCGGCATCACCTGTCTGCGCCGGGGCCTCTTCCTCCGGCCTGCTCTCACGCCGCCCGGCCCGGTGCATGATAAGATCATAATTATCGGACGTTACGAGATCTTCCCGTGCGCCCATAAATCTGCAGATATAGAATCTGGTCAGCTGTTCGTTGCATTCGCTCAGCCGGCTGAACCTTCCGGCCTCATCGGAGAGACAGATGAAATGCCCTGTTCCTTCATACTTTTCCCCGTTCTGGCGGATCATGTTCACAGCCTTATCGGCAAATACACTGACCGTGTGGCTGTCGCCGCGGATGATGACGCAATAGGTATTGCTGATCCACTGCGTAAAAATGTATTCGCGGTGCCTCAGTAAATACTGCTCCGCTCTGTCCCTGTATCTGGAAAGGTTCTGCAGCCGTTCTTCATCCCTGTGCTGCGCGTCCGTATCGGTAGTGAACAGATCGATCAGCATCAGGCGGTAGACCGGACCGCTGATATCCAGACCGAGTTTTCCCGCTTCGCTGTAGATCTGCTCTACGCTCATGCCGCCCTCGAATACTGTCTCGAAAAAATGGCGGATGCGGAACTGTTCATATTCCCTGATCTCTTCCCTGTACTTGAACAGGTAGTCATCCCGGTGCCTCTCTTCGTCAAGCTTCTCAGAGAGTTCGGCCAGTTCCTTCGCCATCGCCTTCCGGGTCACCGGCTTTGTCAGGTACCGCTCAACTCCCACCTCGATCGCTTTTCTGGCATACTCAAAATCATTGTATCCGCTCAGGATGATGATCTTGATATCCGGCAGCTCCGTTCTTACGATGCGGCACAGGCTGAGCCCGTCCATGAACGGCATGCGGATGTCCGTGATCAGAACATCCGGCCGGATCTCCCGGATCCTGCTCAGAGCGATCTCTCCGTCGCTCGCCTCGCCGGCAAACTCAAAACCGTACTGTTCCCACGGAATGTTATCCCTGAGCCCTTCTCTTACGATACTTTCATCCTCAACCAGAAAAACCTTATACATGCTCAATACGTCTCCTCAACCCGAAAAGCCTTCTACATACTCAATATGTCCTGCTCTCCAGGTACTCCTTCACGTTATCTGCCGTAAACACGAGCTCATCCACCGGATTGGACTGCTCTATCTGCCCGCCGTTCTCCATCTTCCGGATCAGTTCATCCACATAAGGTCCCAGAAGAGGCGAGCACTCCACGTCCACGTTGATGAAACCGTCCCGGACCATCTCCAGTGCCTCTCTGACCGCATCAAAGGATATGATGATAATGTCGGTCCCCGGCTCGATGTCCCGGCTTCTCATGGCTTCGATCGCCCCGAATGTCATATCGTCATTCTGCGATACGAGTACATTTATGTCCGGATAGGTATCCAGATAATACTCCATGATCTCCTGTCCCTTGGCAAGAGTGAAATCACCGCATTTTTCTTCCAGAATGTTCCAGTTTTCCATGGTGTCGCTGATGCTGTGAAAGCCCTCGCTCCTTCCGAGCGCCGCGGATGACCCTTCCGTTCCGGTCAGGACGACGATATTCAGTTTCTCATCCTCTTTCGTATTCTCCCGGAGCCACTGTGCTGCCTTGTATCCCTCTGCGGCCATATCGCCGCCGACCCATGCGCTGACAAGCCCGTCCCCGGAATCCCGGTCAAGGACCACCTGCCTGTCGCTTGTGATCACAGGAATCCCAGCCTCGCGGGCTTCCTTAAGGACCGTATCCCACCCGGTCTCCGTAACAGGTGAAAATACGATATAATCGACTCTCTGGGATATGAAACTGCGGATCGCCTTGATCTGGTTCTCCTGTTTCTGCCTCGCGTTTTCGTAAAGAAGAAAATATCCGTTTTCCCTCGTAAATGTTTCCTGAAAGGATACCGTGTTCGCACTGCGCCACACGGATTCGCTGCCGAGCTGAGAGAAGCCGACACTGATCAGGTTATCAAACGCGTCTACGGCAGCCGTTTCTTCCGTTTTACCGCTGCGGGCGCATCCCGCGAGCTGCACGCAGGCCAGCACTGCCGGCAGGATAAGAAATGCATGGCCTGCTGTTTTGATCTTCGTTTTCATCATGAACGCTTTTCCCCCTCCCCATACGGTACTTCTGCGTTTCAGGAATTCCGGGAAGCCCCGTCCTCCGATCTGTACCACTGCGCCGGAATCCGGATCATCACCTTCGTTCCGCTCCCCTGGGAAGCATCTATGGTCATGCCATACTCCGGCCCGAAATTCAGGCGGATCCTCTCGTTCACATTAGCCATTCCGAAGCTGTCATTGCTCTCGTCCGAAGCAGGCAGACGCACTCTCTCCCGGAGCGCTTCCAGCTGCTCACTGTCCATTCCGGCACCGTCATCCTCCACTGTAAATACTATGGTCTGATCGTCATTCATCCACCCGCTGATCGTCACGCATCCCCTTGCCCGCTTTGGCTTAATTCCGTGATAGATCGCGTTCTCCACAAGAGGCTGGAGCGTCAGCTTCAGGATCCTGTACCCATAGATGTCCGGATCGATATTAATCCTGTAATCAAGGATATCCTTGTATCTGACCTGCTGTATCTGCAGATAGCTGCGGATGTGCAGTTCCTCGTCCCGGATCGTAATGAACTCTCTTCCGTGACTGAGCGCAAGCTTGAAAAAGTCAGACAGCGACATGATCACGTCTTCTGCCTCTTCCTCCTTGTGCCCTTCAATAAGCCACACGATCGTATCGAGCGTGTTGTACAGGAAATGAGGATTGATCTGTTCCTGCAGAAGCCGAAGCTCAGCGTTGCGCATCTTTCTCTCATCATCCTTGATCTGGGCAACCATGACCTCCAGATGGCTGGCCATATCATTGACAGAGCGCGCCACGCGCCCGATCTCATCCCGGGTATACACGCCGGTCCTGGCGCTGAAATCGCCGTCCGAAATGCGCTGCGTGACCCTTGTCAGCTCACTGAGCGGCCGCGTGATGTTCTGCAGTATCATATAAGTAATAATGATGACTGCGGTGATCAGAAGGATCAGAAGAAAGCCGGTCAGTGTGCGGAACGACAGGATGCCGGCGCTCAGATTTGTGCTCAGGTGCTCAATGCTCTTCGTCTGATAGTAAATGTAATACTGGATGTCATCGTTGATCAGTTCCGTAAGAATGTAGATATTATTATCGAGCATATCTATATTCTCATTATATCTGCCGCCTTCGATCAGATTGCTGCGGATATCGTCCACGCGGTCCTCCAGCGTATCGATGTTCCGCAAAAGGTTCTGCAGCCAGATGCCTGAATCCTTATCCGTCGTGATATCCGCCAGAATACTGAAATCATCCCTGAGTTCATTGATCAGGTTGTACGGATTTGTCCTGTCCGTACCGGATGATACGATGAATTCATTCTCGCCCGGCTTTGTAAACGGTTTGCCGTCAAACACCAGCTTATAGATGCACTCATCCAGTTCTTCCTTAAAATTCAGGTTGTAGTCATTCGCAATGGTCATGTTGGAGATGATCCTGTCATAGGCGCTCTGTGCCTGGGACAGAAAACCGAGCATGATGATGCTGAGCGCAAGAAGCGGCACTGCGGAAATGACCACGAGAGCTATTAACTTTTTTCGAAGAGAATTTTTTAACATCAGTATTCCTTTGCGATGTTCTCAACGCCGCACCGGGTTTTGAACTCCTCAAGCTCAGCGCTGCTGCGGATCAGCATGTATTCCCGGAAATGTCCTGTTGCCCTGTCCTTAAAACCTGCCACCTGCTCTCCGTTGCAGATGCTGCAGCGAAGGACCGGATATTCCTTCTGCGCGTCAAACAACACTTCCGGCTCCGTCTTTTTCTTTCTTGAAAAGAGTCCCATGTTCCTGCCTCCCTCCATGACTGCGCCACCTCCAGGCATCTTACAGGCATATGCCTTCAGGCGTATTTTCCTTTATCATGATACCACACGTCCGGCCGGAGTGTATACCGTTTTCATGGGAGCGTATGTTCCAGCGCAGGCATGTTTCCGCTGCCATCGGGGCAGGGTGTATGTTACAACGCAGGCACGCTCCCGCTGCATAAAAAAGCTGCCGCATGATGCGGCAGCGGTGACGGACTACATTTTGATCCAGCCCATAACACTGGCTACGGAGCTTGCGAGAATGATCACAAGGAACACGGGACTCAGGCGGCGGATCATGAAATTGAAAACAGCCTTTCTCCGGAAAGGACTTCCGCCCTTCGTAACTTCCTTTTCAACAGTATCCAGACCCATTCTGCGGGTGACAATAAAGCAGATGAACAGCGCTGCGATGGGCATCATGATCGAATTCGTCAGAAAATCCGAGAAATCCAGGAACTGCATTCCGGCGATCCGGATCATGTCGAGCGGGCCGTAGCCCAAAGAAGACAGCGTTCCCAGCAGTACCATTATGATCCCCATGATCAGTGTTGTTATCCTTCTGTTCATGCCAAGCTCATCCTCAAACGTAGATACAGCGCTTTCTGTAAGAGCGATCGCGCTTGTAAGAGCGGCGAAAAGAACGAGTATGAAGAACAGGATCCCTCCAGTCCTGGCGAACGGCGTCCCTGCAAGAATCTTCGGGATCGTTACGAACATGAGCGACGGGCCCTCGTTGAGCATCGCGGAATCACCGCCGGAGAAGGAAAAAACTGCCGGGATGATCATCAGGCCCGCCAGAATGGCGATCCCCGTATCAAAGACCTCAACATTCACAGTTGCGCTCTCAATAGAAACATCTTCCTTCATATACGATCCGAAAGTGATCAGGATACCCATGGCAATGGACAGCGAATAAAACATCTGACCCATGGCAGCAACGACCGTCATCCATGAGAAACGGGAAATATCCGGGATCAGGAAATATCTGACTCCCCCAAGGGCTCCCGGCAGGGACATGGAATACCCCGCGATAAAGACCGCAAGTACCAGCAGGACAGGCATCATGATCCTTGAGACGCGTTCGATCCCGTTCTCCACGCCAAGGAAAATGACGACCAGAACCGCCAGAAGAAAAAGGCAGAACCACAGCTCAGGCTCAAATCCCCCCGAAATAAAAGAAGTAAAATACGTCTCCTGGGCAAGCTGCGCCTGATTTCCCGTGATGTACTCCCACAGATACTTCATGACCCAGCCGCCGATCGCGGAATAATACGGGCAGATGAGGATCGGAATCCCCGCATTGATCCACCCGCCAAACTTCTCTGAAAAACCATTTCCAAATCTGGCAAAAGCCCCGACAGGACTCCGCTTCGTATACCTTCCGATCGCCGTCTCGGCAATGATCATCGTATATCCGAAGGTCAGCGCCAGAATAACGTAAACAAGAAGGAATATTCCGCCCCCATACTTAGCTGCCAGATACGGAAAACGCCAGATATTGCCCAGGCCTACGGAAGCCCCTGCAGCCGAAAGCACATACCCAAGTTTTCCGGAAAAATTGCTTCTCTCTTTATCCATAACCTCACCATTTTCCATACGTAATTACCGCGACAAGCCCTCCCTGCTCGCGCTGGTACTCAGCCGAGCGGCCAGATTTCCGGCATCCGTGGTCCTTAGCCGTATCCCGCCGCGTTTTTCAGCCGCACCGAGCGGCCA
>CADCOP010000265.1 GCA_902803065.1 uncultured Lachnospiraceae bacterium
CCGCCGCTCGCCGGATCCAGGACAGAGCTGATCCTGCGGATCAGATCGCCCCTGCGGACATCGCTGCGTGAAGACCTTATTTCCAGACGATAGTAATAACGCTCCGGTCCCTCACAAAGTGTATCGAGAAAATATGGCAGGTTCAGCTTTGCCAGTCCTCTGCCGATCTGCAGCGCATCCCCCGAAAGAGGCCGCGCCGCCGGTATGGGAAGCAGCCACTGGGTCCAGGTCCTGAGCGCAAGAAGCTGCTTCAGGGAGGCGCCCCTGACACGGATTCCGCCCGGAAAGCCAGTCACAGTCCCTTCCGTGATCTGTACGTTCACAGCGTCCTTCTGTTCCCTGTTTACAAGAAGGACCACATCATCCACCCTGTCGTAACCCGTGAATTCATGTTTCCCTCTCTTTTCATACCTCTGAAGGAGATGCGACAGCGCGGCTTTCTCTTCCTGCAGGTGTTTTCTGTTCTCCTCTGTCACTTCCGTTTCTGACAGGACATCCCACGCCCTCTTCAGCTTTGGGACAAAAGCCCTGCAGTCCAGCTTCTCCATTGCCTTCAGGTAGGACGCCCGGACGAAGCGGGTCGTCTCCTCCTCATAGGCACGAAAAAGAAACGGAAGAACATCTTCCGTTTCCATATCCCCCAGGATCAGTGCCGCATTCCTGCGCACCTTGGGATCCTCATGCTTAAGAAGTGATGTCAGGCAGCTGAAATCTCCGGCGATCACATACGCCAGCTCACGCTTTCCCCGCTCATCCCTGATCTGATCACGCAGAGCGATCAGGTTGGCACGAACATTCTTTCCGGCGCAGATCTCATGGTATTCCGCTTTGATCATATACTATTCTTCTCCTGCGTTGCTCTCAAGGAATGCTGTCAGTTCATCGACCGGATGCTCTGTCTCGACGATCCGGGAGAGCGCTTCTTCTCTGCACTCTTCCCTGTAAGCCATGATATCATCCAGAAGCTTTTCCCACTTGTTTTCATGGACCACATAGTAGAGCGGACAGGCTTTTCCAGTCACATCATAATGCCGGATGATATGGTCCCTGTCCAGGTCGTACAATTCAGAAAGATACGCTGCGAGATGTACGAGAGACTGATAAGTCGCCTCTGTAAACTGTCCGCTCTTGCTGGGATGACAGTTTTCAATAGAGATCGAATACTGGTTGGCTTCATTCGAAGCATAGGCAATCTCACCGTCAGGAACGCACTGGATGATCTCCCCGTCGATGCCTATGACATAGTTCGCGCTCATGGAGTAATAATCATCGTTATCGATAAAATCCTTCAGGCTTTCGAAATAATCTCTGTTCTCCTGGGCTGTTGTCCCCGGATTCGCGAGATAGTGGATAACAATATAATCAATACTTTTGCAGGACTCTCCGGGACGGGATTTTGCATTGATCGTCAGAAGCTGCTCATCAATGTCCGGCCGCGGCACAAGGACAGCTGCCTCCTCCGTCTGTTTCTCGATCTCGGAATACTCGATCGTCACGGGATCAACATCGTCCGTACGGTTCCTTCCGGTCTGGTACAGCAGGTAAGCAAGACCGGCCAGAACGACACACACCTCAAGAAATATGATCCAGAACAGTGCGTGCGTTGATTTTCTTTTCCTGTTGTCAGCCGGTCTCTTCTTCATGATTCAGTCAGTATTTAATAACCTTTCTGGGGGCTCTCCGCCAGAGATCCCCGATTACAGTTTCGTCAAGCTCAAGCATGGCGCCGGTTCTTTCGCCGTTATGATTGCAGATGACGGTCCAGGATTTTACGTTTTCCTCTCCCGAGGTATAATCTGCGATCTTTGCATTCCCGCCGGACAGATAGGAATCAAGCTCGTGAGAGCCTGTCGGCGCACATATCTCAAGTTCCGCGAGATCAAATGAAGCTGCCTTTTTTCTTTTCTGGCGGCTCATGATCTTGTCCACGTCAATATCGCCGTTGACATACAGATATTCATACTCAAGGTCAAAAGACGGGAGAAGAAAATAACAGGCAACTCC
>CADCOP010000266.1 GCA_902803065.1 uncultured Lachnospiraceae bacterium
GGGATCGAGCAGTCATTCGTGATCCGGGGATTTGAGGATGTGAAGGCAGGCATCGTCCACTGGCCCATGTCTGTGATCCGCCTGCAGAGCAGCGACCGGGAGAGGATCGTTGAACTGTCAGACTATATTCTCAGAAAGTGGCGCGCTTACACGGACGAGGCAGCGTTCATCTTCGCGGAGACAGACGGGGTGCCGCACAACACCATTACGCCGATCGCCCGCAGAAGAGGAGATCTGTTCGAGATGGATCTTGTCCTGCGCAATAACATTACTACGGAAGAATTCCCGCTGGGCGTGTATCATCCGCATCAGGAGCTGCACCATATCAAGAAGGAAAATATCGGCCTGATCGAGGTCATGGGCCTGGCCGTGCTTCCATCCCGCCTGAAAAAGGAGATGGAGGAGCTTGCCGCATGCATCCGGGAGGGAAAAGATCCCGCGCAGGTTCCGGAGCTTGAAAAGCACGCTGCCTGGACACAGGAGATCCTGACCCGCCGTCCGCAGCTTGCGCAGATGGATGTGGAAGCAGTTCTGCGCGAGGAGATCGGTAAGGTATTCGTCCGCGTCCTTGAGGATGCCGGTGTGTACAAGTGCACGCAGGAAGGCAGAGCAGCCTTCGGACGTTTCACAGCATCCCTGAACCAGTAAGCATACTGATCAGTCAGTATCACACATGATTAAAGAACGCAGATATGTACAGATCTTAGATCTGTAAAGACCGGGCGTGAGTGAAACATAATAAGACCCGCATCAGGCCGTGCCATCCGGCGCGCTGATGCGGGTCTTTTTTACGGCAGACGTACAACTGCCTTTTTGTGCGTTTTTTAGACTTCCAGGGGCTTGCCTGTCAGGAGTTCATAAGCCTGCAGGTATTTGGCAATCGTTTTATCTACGATGTCCTGCGGGAGGGTCCAGTTGCAGTCCGGATTTGCCTTGAGGTAATCGCGGGCGAACTGCTTGTCGAAGGACGGCTGTCCGTGACCGGGCTCGTAGGAGTCTGCCGGCCAGAAGCGGGAACTGTCGGGAGTGAGCATTTCATCGCCCAGAACGATGTTTCCGTTCTCGTCCAGGCCGAATTCAAATTTGGTATCCGCGATGATGATGCCTCTGGAGAGGGCGTAGTCAGCGCATTTTTTATACAGGGCAATGGTCAGGTCGCGAAGGGCTCTTGCGTACTGCTCGCCCTTGCCCGGGAACTGCTTCTCAAGGACAGTGATGCTCTGCTCGTAAGAGATGTTCTCGTCGTGGTCGCCGATCTCGGCTTTTGTGGAGGGCGTGTAGATCGGTTCCGGCAGCTTGTCGGATTCGCGCAGGCCTTCCGGAAGGCGGATGCCGCATACGGTGCCGTTCTTCTGGTAGCTTGCCCAGCCGCTGCCCGTGATGTAGCCGCGGACGATGCACTCAAGCGGAAGCATGGTCAGCTTGCGGCACATCATGCTGTTTCCGGTAAAGCGATCCTGCCGGAAGAAGGGCGGCATGTCATTGACATCTACGGATATCATGTGATTGGGGACGATGTCTGCTGTCATGTCAAACCAGAAACGGGACATCTGCGTCAGAACAGCTCCCTTGTGTGTAACAGTGTTGTTCAGGATCACATCAAAGCAGCTGATGCGGTCGGTAGCGACCATGATCAGGCTGTCGCCGTTGTCATAGATCTCTCTTACCTTGCCTTCCTTGACGGGTTTCATGATTTCTTCACTCATTTGTCTGTTTCCTTTCTCCTGGGTATCACGCGGTCCGGTGTCCGCCATGGTTTACGGATGCTGCTGTCGTCCCCGAAGGGAGGCATTCCGCTGTTTGCGCGTTTCATGCGCGTCAGGGTTTCTTAATGGTATAACTGTCATCCTCGATGGGAGGAATTTTGCTCAGATCATATGGTGTATCCTGGTAAACGATGTTCAGCCAGTTCGTATAGATGCAGTTCGAACTGGAACGCCAGGAAAGGACCGGCTCCTTTGAAGGATCGTCATCCGGATAGTAGTTGACCGGAATGTCAGGGTTCAGCCCGCGGGCGACGTCGCGCTTATATTCTGCATCGAGTTCATATCGATCATATTCGGTATGACCGGTAACGAAGATCTGCCGTGAGGAGTAGGCAAGGATCACGCAGCTGCCCGTTTCTTCACCGGCAGCGACCACATAGAGCTCCGGGTTTGCCGCGACAGCTTCCTCATCCAGTCCGGTATAGCGGGACTGCGGCGCGTAGAAATAATCATCCATGCCTCGCATGAGCATCTTCCTGCGGTGCAGGACCTTGTGAGGATACACTCCGCTCAGCTTTTTATCAAGCATGACCTTGTTGATGCCGTGGTGATAGTAGAGGCCTGCCTGCGAAGCCCAGCAGATGTGGAGCGTGGAGTATACGTGCGTTCTTGTCCACTCCATGATCTTCGTAAGCTCTTCCCAGTATTCGACCTCTTCAAAATCCATCTGTTCCACAGGAGCGCCGGTAATGATCATGCCGTCGTAGCAGCTGTCCTGTATCTCTGGGAAAACTGTATAGAATTTATTCAGGTGAGACGCTGTGGCGTGCTTTGCTTCGTGGGACTCGACCTTCAGGAAAGTGATCTGTACCTGGATCGGGAAATTCGAGAGGACACGAAGCAGGTCCAGCTCGGTGGCTTCCTTGAGAGGCATGAGGTTCAGTATCAGGATCCGGAGCGGACGGATCTCCTGCGTAGAAGCGCGGTTCTCGTCCATGACAAAAATGTTTTCAGCTTCAAGGATCTGCTTTGCGGGCAGGTCGTTCTGTACAAGAATGGGCATCCGGGTTACCCCCCCTTTGATTTTCATAGGAATTACATATGTGCCATCATACACCATCCATAGGAAGAAGGTCAATGCGCAAACTGCAGGTTTATTCCCATTTTCTATTCATGTATGGTATAATCAGGGCACCGGAACGGGGCAGAGGGAAGCCGGTCCCCGGTCCCGGTGAAGACTATTTCAGAAAAAGAGTTGAAAGAGGAGGATAAACAGAATGGAGATCATGCTGATCGTTGGTGTTTTAGCAGTGCTGATCATTTTTTGGCTGCTTGTTACGAACATCCGTATCGTTCCGCAGGCAGAGGCTTTTGTGCTTGAAAGACTCGGCAAATACAAGGCAACCTGGGAGGCCGGACTTCACCTGAAGGTGCCGTTCATTGAGAAAGTGACTAAGCGAGTATCCTTAAAGGAACAGGTGCTGGATTTCCCGCCGCAGCCTGTGATCACAAAGGATAATGTCATCATCCAGCTCGACTCGGTCGTTTTCTGCAGAGTGTTTGAACCGAAGCTTTTCACCTACGGCGTAAGCAACCCCATGCAGGGCCTGCAGAACCTGGCCGCGACAACCCTTCGAAACATCATCGGTGATATGGAACTCGACCAGACCCTGACGTCCCGTGACCAGATCAACCAGAAGATGCAGGCGATCCTTGACGAAGCTACGGATGCCTGGGGACTGAAGGTCACCCGTGTTGAGATCAAGAACATCCAGCCGCCCGCTGAGATCGAGGAAGTCATGTCAAAGCAGATGAGAGCTGAGCGTGAAAGACGTCAGACAGTCCTTGAGGCCCAGGCTCATCAGGAAGCCGTTGTTGCCAGGGCAGAAGGTGACAAGAAGGCCAAGATCCTTGCGGCGGAAGCTGAGAGAGACGCGCAGATCGCCCTGGCCGAAGGCCGCGCCCGCTCGATCGAGCTTGTATACGAGGCAGAAGCGAAGGGACTGGAGCGCCTGCGCGACGCGAATGTATCCGATGCGGTACTGAAGCTTAAGGGAATCGAAGCCCTGAAGGATATCTCTGACGGACGCGCGACGAAGATCTACATGCCGTCAGATATCGCAAGCTCGATCTCCGCTCTCGGCGTGGCCGGTGAAGCTCTGGGCATCGGTGATCACACACCGGTCGACAAGAGCCCGAAGCCTGTGGCAGACCCCGCAAAGGATGACTGCTGTGACGATGAGGAGATGGGAAAAGGCGGACGGGAGGCGGCGCAGACAAATGCCAGAATCAAC
The DNA here is from genome assembly GCA_902803065.1 of uncultured Lachnospiraceae bacterium. Classification (GTDB taxonomy): domain Bacteria; phylum Bacillota; class Clostridia; order Lachnospirales; family Lachnospiraceae; genus Merdiplasma. The sequence goes on from CADCOP010000266.1 coordinate 4,001, forward strand.
GCGGATGTCCACCGCAGCTGAAAACAGAGTTTCAGGCAGCACGCTGTACAGGAAAATTTCAGGAAAACATTCAGTATGCCGGCAGATCGATTCTGCCGGCATTACTGCTTATTACCGCCTTCTGCGGCAGGCATGTGATTTTTCTCTTTTCAAAGGATACCTTCTTATGATAAAGTAATACCCATATTGATACTGATGTTTTTTTGTTTTCGCGTGCTCTTTGGGCAGGGCGGGAGAATGGATATGAATTTAAAAGGAAGAAATTTTCTGACACTGAAGGATTTTACGCCTGAGGAGATACTGTATCTTCTGGATCTGGCCGATGAACTGAAGGCTGAAAAAAAGAGCGGGAAGGCTCAGCCGCGGTTCCCCGGCAAAAATATAGCTCTGATCTTCGAGAAGACAAGCACCCGCACACGCTGCTCATTTGAGGTCGCCGCGCATGATCTCGGCATGCATGTGACATACCTGGATCCGAAATCATCCCAGATCGGGAAAAAAGAAAGCATTGCGGATACGGCGCGCGTGCTCGGACGCATGTTTGACGGCATTGAATACCGAGGATATGGACAGGAGATCGTCGAAGAACTGGCTAAATATGCGGGCATTCCGGTCTGGAACGGACTGACGAATGAGTATCATCCGACACAGATGCTTGCTGACATGATGACGATCCGGGAGCATCTGGGAGAACTGAAGGGCAAAAAACTGACCTATATGGGAGACGCCCGTTACAATATGGGCAATTCTCTCATGATCGTATGCTCAAAGCTCGGACTGCACTTTACGGCATGCACGAACCGCGCGTATTTCCCGAATGATGAACTTGTGCGGGAGTGCACCGAATTCGCGAAGCAGAGCGGCGGTTCCATTACCCTGACGGAAGATGTGGACAGCGGAACGAAGGGCGCCGATGTGATCTATACAGATGTGTGGGTCTCCATGGGTGAGCCCGACGAAGTATGGGAGGAGAGGATCCGCGTGCTCCTGCCGTATCAGGTCAACGCCCATGTCCTGCAGAATGCCGGACCGCAGGCGATATTCATGCACTGCCTGCCGGCGTTCCATGACCGCAAGACCGAGATCGGAGAAAAGATCTACGAGAGGTTCGGTCTGGAAGCAATGGAAGTAACCGATGAAGTGTTTGAGTCCGGACAGTCCGTCGTTTTTGACGAGGCGGAGAACCGCATGCATTCAATCAAGGCAGTAATGGCTGCCACACTGTGAGATGATGGAACCAAACAGATGGGACAGCGCAGAGCGTATTCTGCAGAGAAAAGAATTTGACCGCAGACTCCTTCACGAGATGATCCTGCTTCTGTCTGTGCTGCTCCTGACAGCAGCCATTGTATGGATGCTCGATCTGGGAATTCGTTTCTGGTCAAGGGAAGCGGTTTTGCTGCTTGGCCTGATCCTGAATCTTCTCATAGCAGTAAAGGGCGTGCTCGCCCGCAGGCAGCAGATCATTGCCGCGAGCCTGTTCGTCTGTATCTGCATCATTTTCGCACAGATATACATTCTTCTGTAAATGGGTGAAGCACATGACTAAACTGGATGTATTGACAGCGCTGAGGGAAAAAGACGATTACGTTTCGGGACAGGAGCTGTGTGAAAGATTTCAGGTCTCCCGCACGGCAGTCTGGAAGAGGATACGCCAGCTGCAGGCAGAAGGCTATGAGATCGAGGCAGTCCCCAACCGGGGATACAGGATCTCGGGCTGCCCGGATGTCATAGCGGCCGAGGAGGTTGGCAGCCGCCTGAAAACAAAATGGATGGGGCGCCCTGTCCGCTATTTTGAGGTGATCGATTCAACAAACCGGTACGCGAAAAAAGCGGCTGAGGACGGGGCCCCGGAGGGCCTTCTTGTGATCGGCGATGAACAGACGGCAGGCAGGGGACGTTCGGGCAGGCACTGGACAACGCCTCCGGGAACAGCCATAGCCATGACTATTCTGCTGCGTCCTGAGATCGCTGCGGACCGCATTGCCATGACGACGCTTGTCATGGGCCTTGCCGTGACGCAGGCTGTCAGGGAACTCTATGATATTCCGGCAGGGATCAAATGGCCGAACGATGTCGTGATCGACGGAAAAAAGATCTGCGGCATACTGACTGAGATGACGACGGATATGGTGAGCGTGAGCTATATCGTGGTCGGCGTTGGCATCAACGCGAATATGGACGCATTTCCGGAGGAACTTCAAAGTACAGCTGCATCACTGAAGATGGTTCTGGGACATGAGGTGAACAGGGCAGAGCTGATCGCCGCGGTCATGCAGCATTTTGAATATTACTATGAACAGTTTCTCGCCGCGGGAGACCTTTCTGCTGTCATGGAACGGTATAATGAACTTCTCTTAAACCGCGGCAGAAAGGTGCGGGTCCTGGAACCCGGACATGAGTATACGGGCATGGCAGAGGGCATAGACTCCATGGGAGAACTGCTTGTCCGCCGGGAGGACGGCACATTGGCCCGCGTATATGCGGGAGAGGTATCCGTCCGCGGCGTATACGGCTACGTATAGGATAGACGCCTCTTACAGGTCCGCTTCGCGAACAAGTGCGTTGTGCGTTCGGGGATGAACGGATGCGCAGTGAAACAGCATGGATGCCTGAAGATACAGTAGAGCAGCACGGATGCGCGTTGATACAGTAGAGCAGTACGGATGCCCGTTGATACAGTAGAGCAGTACGGATGCGCGAAGGTACAGGAGAATGGAATGACAGGAGATCTTGAGAGGGGCGCGGAAGGAAAGGTGATCCTCTGCGCCGCTAATTCATATGAAGAAAAATACTACCTGAATCCGGTATTCAAAGGACTGCCGGAGAGCATACAGAAGGAGCTGCAGATCATCTGCGTGCTGTTTACAGAAGAGATCGGCGGGCTGTTCATCCTTGAATTTGACGAGGAGGGAAATCTGCTGATCCGCACGGAGGCAGAAGAAGCCGATTACATGTATGATGAGATCGGAGCGGCCCTCATGGTAAAGGAGATCCAGAAGCAGCGCATGGAACTTCTGCAGTCGCTGGAGCTCTATTATAAAACCGTGATTCTGGGACTGCCTCTGGAGGAAGCGTAAGGCATGCAGACAGGAACATTGCAGACAGGAAAAGAACAGACAGGAACCTTACAGATAGGAACCTTACAGATAGGAACATTACAGATAGAGAGCCCTCTTTGTCTCGGACCGATGGCAGGCGTAACCGACCTGCCATTTCGTTTGCTCTGCAGGGAGATGGGCGCAGGCCTTGTGTGCACGGAGATGGTCAGCGCAAAGGCCGTGACTTACCATAACCGGAATACGCAGACGCTGCTTGAGACAGATCCGGGGGAGGCGCCGGCTGCCATGCAGCTGTTTGGCAGCGATCCGGCTGTCATGGCACAGGCAGCAGCCATGCTCGAGGAGCTCCCGTTCGCGATCATCGACATCAATATGGGATGCCCGGTACCGAAGGTCGCGGGACACGGCGAGGGAAGCGCGCTCATGAAGGATCCCCTCCTGGCGGGAAAAGTCATTGAGGCAGTGGCAGGGGCTGTGAAAAAGCCGGTCACAGTTAAGATCCGCAAGGGGTTTGACGAGGCACATGTGAACGCGCCTGAGATCGCCCATATCGCTCAGGAGTGCGGCGCAGCCGCCGTCGCGGTGCACGGAAGAACGAGGGAACAGTACTATTCGGGAAAGGCGGACTGGGACATCATCCGTCAGGTGAAGGAAGCTGTCAGCATCCCGGTCATCGGAAACGGCGATGTGACAGACGGGCCTTCCGCGGCAGCCATGGTGGCTCAGACCGGGTGCGATGCTGTTATGATCGGACGGGCAGCACAGGGGAACCCCTGGATCTTCCGGAACATCCGCACATACCTGGAAACGGGAGAGATCATCGGAAAGCCGGATCCCCGGGAGACAGCTGAAATGATACTACGGCACGCTGCCATGGAGATCAAAGCCAAGGGCGAGATGATCGCCATGCGGGAGATGCGCAGGCACGCGGGCTGGTATGTGTCCGGCTATCCGCATTCCTCAAAAATGCGGGCAGCGCTCAATGAGATTGAGACCTTTGAGCAGCTGCGGGACCTCCTGGAGCGGTTTTATTTGCCTTGACAACAGAAGGTCGGTAGGATATAATGTGTGCGCTCTTTAGACGAGAGCAATGACAGATCACTGGGAGAAAGTGTGAATTACAGCCGCGTAAGCGGTCTGTAAAATGTAACAGATGTATTGGGGACGCCATAAAAACGCAGCAGCGCGGCGTCTGACGGAAACCCGGTAGAAGGATGAGGTGCCTATCATGGGAGAAAAACAGAACATTATGACATATGAAGGACTGCAGGCATTGGAGGGGGAACTGCAGCACCTGAAGGTCGTCAGAAGAAAAGAGATCGCAGAGAAGATCAAGGAAGCAAGGGAGCAGGGAGACCTTTCCGAGAACGCGGAGTATGATGCCGCGAAAGAGGAGCAGGGACATATTGAAGCCCGTATTACCGAGATCGAAGAACTGCTTAAATATGCTGTCGTAGTCGACGAAGAGGACGGCGAGGCAGATAAGGTCCGTGTAGGATGTACAGTACTGATCCTGGATGTTGAGTTCGCTGAGGAAATGAAATTCCGCATCGTAGGTCCGATGGAAGCGAACAGCCTGGAAGGCAAGATCTCCATCGATTCACCGGTAGGCAAAGCGCTTCTCGGCAAAAAGGCAGGCGAAGATGTTGCGGTAGAAACGCTCGACGGAGATGTTGTATACCGGATCCTCGCTATTCAGAAGAACTGAACATTCGCGATACATGGCGCCGGCAGACCTGTAAGTAAGGGATGCCGGCGCCGGCAGTATTACCAGCAATGCGGCAGGCAGCATGGCGATGCAGCTTTGCGTGCCGCAATATCACAATCAGTGCAGAAAAAGATAGTCAGAGATTTGGAGGTAAGACAGGATGGCTAATCCACAGGCAAAAAACGCGGGAGCGCAGGATATGAACCAGCTGCTGAAGGTGCGCAGGGACAAGCTCGAAGAGCTGCGCGCTGCCGGGCAGGATCCGTTTCAGATCACGAAGTATGATGTGACGCATCACAGTACGGATATCAGGGACAATTTCGAAGAGCTTGAAGGAAAAACCGTAACGATCGCAGGACGTCTGATGTCCAAACGTGTCATGGGAAAGGCATCCTTCTGCAATATTCAGGACCTCAAGGGAAATATCCAGGCATATGTAGCACGCGATTCCATCGGCGAGGAGCCGTACAAGGGTTTCAAGAAGATGGATATCGGCGATATCGTCGGACTTAAGGGCGAGGTATTCCGCACAAAAACAGGTGAGATATCTGTTCACGCGCAGGAGATTACGCTGCTTTCCAAGAGCCTCCAGATCCTTCCGGAGAAGTTCCACGGACTTACAGACAGGGATCTGCGCTACCGCCAGAGATATGTGGACCTGATCATGAATCCGGAGGTCAAGGAGACATTTGTCAAGCGCTCCCGCATCATCCGCGAGATCCGCAACTTCCTTGACGCGCGCGGCTTCATGGAGGTCGAGACGCCCATGCTGGTGGAGAATGCCGGCGGCGCGGCGGCAAGACCGTTCATCACGCATTACAACGCTCTGAATGAGGACAGGAAGCTCCGCATTTCCCTGGAGCTTTACTTAAAGCGCCTGATCATCGGCGGCATGGAGAGAGTGTACGAGATCGGCCGCGTGTTCCGCAATGAGGGCGTGGATACGAGGCATAACCCCGAATTTACTCTGATGGAGCTCTACCAGGCCTACACCGATTACAACGGAATGATGGAGCTGACCGAGAGCATGTTCCGCTATCTTGCGGAGACTGTCAACGGAACAGCCATTGTCACCTATGGCGATAAGGAGATCGACCTGTCAAAGCCGTTCCGCCGCCTGACCATGATCGACGCGATCAAAGAGGAAACCGGCGTTGACTTCGACGCAGTCGAAACGCTGGAAGAGGCCAGAAAGATCGCAGACGAGCATCATGTGGCCTACGAGCAGCGTCATAAGAAGGGTGACATCGTCAACCTGTTCTTCGATGAGTTCTGTGAAGACAAGATGATCCAGCCGACATTCATCATGGATCATCCCATCGAGATCAGCCCGCTGACAAAGAAAAAGCCTGACGATCCGACCAAGGTCGAGCGTTTCGAGCTTTACATCAACGGCTGGGAGATGTGCAACGCTTACTCCGAGCTGAACGACCCGATCGACCAGCGTGAGCGTTTCGCGGCGCAGGATGAGCTGGCAGCAGCCGGAGATGAAGAAGCCAACCATACCGACGAGGAGTTCCTCTACGCCATGGAGATCGGCATGCCTCCGACAGGCGGCATCGGCTACGGCATCGACCGTCTGGTCATGCTTCTGACGAACGCGCAGGCAATCAAGGATTCCATTCTCTTCCCGACGCTGAAGTCACTCAAGTCAGGAAACGAAGGATCGTCTGTATCTGAAACGCCTGCTCAGGAAGAGACAAAGGTTGAAGAAAAGATCGATTTTTCCAACGTGGTGATCGAGCCGTTATTTGAAGATCAGGTGGATTTTGAGACTTTCTCCAAGAGTGATTTCAGGGCTGTAAAGGTCCTTGAATGTGAAGCCGTACCGAAGTCCAAGAAGCTTCTGAAGTTCATTCTGGATGATGGAACCGATGAAAAACGCGTGATTTTAAGCGGTATTCACGAGTATTATGAACCGGATCAGTTGGTAGGAAAGACCTGTATCGCGATCACCAACCTGCCTCCGCGTAAGATGATGGGCATCGACTCCTGCGGTATGCTGATCAGCGCTGTGAACAAGCGTGGCGAGGACGAAGAGCTTCACCTTTTGATGGTCGATCCACACATCCCGGCAGGCGCAAAGTTGTACTAAAA
>CADCOP010000267.1 GCA_902803065.1 uncultured Lachnospiraceae bacterium
CGGCTGGATTACAAAAACTCCGGACAGACATACGATTATATGCGGATGGCTGAAGATTTTGGATGGGAGTATTTTGCTCAGTGCATGGGATGGCTGTATTTCAGAAAACCCGCAGCCTCTGCTGAAACAGAAGAAGACGGGGAGCTGTTTTCCGATAATGCGTCCAGAGTCGAGCTGGTAAGCCATGTAGTAAAGACCAGGCTCTTACCGCTCTGCATTATTTTTCTGTGCTGCGTGATTCCCAATCTGGTCCGGGCGTTTTCTCCGGAAAATGGCGGCGGACTGAATCTGTTCCTTGGTGTCTTCTTCGGGATCATGTTCGTGATCTATGTCTACCTGATCACCTACTGCGGAATTAAACTGAGGATGATCCGGCGGAAATACGAGTAGGAAAAGCTGCCTCGCGTCAGGCGGGTGATCGGAAAGAATAAAAATTGTGAAAATATTAATTATTTGCATCTGTTCCTCTAGCCAAAGTTAGTTTATACTCTTATTTGGGTCTGCTGTTCTTTCTTCATCGCAGACGCGCACTGTGGAAGGTGCTTACGCACCGTGCGCGTCGCGGCAAGAACGCCGAGGCGTTCTTGAATGAGGATAAGCGGGCAGGCGCGCCCGGGGGAGAGCGGGCAGCGCGCGGCCCTGAATGGTCAGAAGGCTCAGGAAAAAGGGAGTATTAATTTGGGGATGAGGAAGTTATGATCGAAGTACAGAAGTTCGACGGCTATCTGATCAATTATACGCAGCTATGCGAAGAAGCCGGACTTGGGGATCTGGAAAAAAATGAGGAGAATCTGAAAGCGCTCGCTGCAGCCTGCTACAGGATGTGGGGAAAGGATATGTTCACGCATCTGGATGGAGGGTTCTTTCTCGCGATCCATGACAGGTCTTCAGATGAGTATGTGATCGGCAGAGACCGCTTCGGTATCCGCAGCGGATACTATGTGTCCCGGGAAGGAACTCCGTTCTGCTTCGGCACAAGCGCGGTGGAGGTACTGTCTGCTGCCGGGCTGAAGGCAGAGCTTGACATGAAGAGTCTGCAGCTGTACCTGACATTTTCTTTTGTTCCGGGTCCGGGGACCATGTTTGCCGGCGTGAGCAAGCTCATGCCCGGACAGTATATAGTATACGGGCAGGGGCAGATGAAGAAAGTACAGTACTGGATGCCTGTGTACGAAGCGAAAGGAGGGGTCTCGCTGGCTGAATGGGAAAGGCAGCTCGACGAAGTCCTTCGAAGATCCGTGTCAGGACTGCCCCTGGATGAACATACACATGCGCTTTTATCATCCGGTGTGGATTCTGCGTACCTGGCAGCCATTTCCGGCATTAAGCGTACGCACACAGCCTGCTTCAGCAGCTCGTTTTTCCATGAAGAGGATGGGGCACAGAGAACAGCAGAGGTGCTTGGCATAGAGAACACTCTGCATGTGATCGATACCGACCGGTATCTGGAAAGTATCCCGGAACTGCTCACATGCCTTGAGGAACCCTGCGGAGACGCCTCGGAACCGGCGCTTTATCTCCTCTGCAGAGAGCTGCCGGCGGACTGCCGGGCGGTTTTGTCCGCGGAAGGAATCGACGAGCTGTTCGGAGGATACCATATCTGCCGGGCGTCCCTGCGCAAGGCATCCTACTGGAAGCTGCCGCGATGGTTCCGGCGCTTTGCCGCGGTGATCGGAGACCGCTTCCCCTGCATACCCGGAAGATGGCTCATGATGACCGGTGAAAGAGATATTTCTGAATTCCCCGGAAACACCCTGGTATTCGGAAAGAGAGGGGTAAGAAGAATTCTGAAGGGCAAGCTGCCTGAGGCAGATCCCTACGAGACGGTCCGGGAGTGCTGCGGCAGTGGAGACGGAATGGATATGATCACGACGATCTGCGACCATGACCTGCGGCTCGTATTCTGCTGGGGGATACTCCAGAGCATAGACAGGATCTCCCGCGCGACCGGGATCCGGTTTTATCTTCCCTTTGTGTCAAAACAGGTTTTCGATACGGCAGCCGCCATACCTTCCCGGTTCAAGGTTACTGAGAACACAGGAAAGCTCGTATTCCGCCGGACCGCCATGCGTACGCTGCCGGAAGAGATCTGCAGCCGCAGGAAGATCGGCTTTGAAACGCCTGTAAGCAGGTGGCTGCAGCAGAAAGAGTTCGCGGACCAGGTCAGGGCTGCGTTCAGGACATCCGAAGGGGCACGCTTTTTCCGCAGGAAGGAACTTGACCGGATCTGGAAAGGATTCGAACGGAAACCGGCCAAATACTGGAGACAGATATGGACGATCTATATGTTCCTGCGGTGGTATGATGTATTTGCCCAGTGAATACAGGAACAAAGGCAATGCCGTTAAGTTAAGGAGC
>CADCOP010000268.1 GCA_902803065.1 uncultured Lachnospiraceae bacterium
CACATCCGCAAATTCCCGGAATACCACCGGTTATTCGGATGAAGAGCTGTACCGCCTGGCGGCAGACATGAAGCAGACGAAGCCGGGCTTTTTTCCGCCTGAAGAACCAGAGCAGACTCATGGCAATCACACTTTTTTTGTATGTGATGTATTAAATATGAACAAAAATGAAAGAAACGCAAAGAACAGCCGCAGTGTGACAATTATGCGACATATGGAAGATAATAATGCAACTCTTCCAATGTTACAATAGCGATGCCATGACAATAGGAGCATTATACTCTGCAGGGGAGCAGAGATGGCAAATATAACAGCCTTCGGTGAGGCAGACATACCGAACTGGGGAGTTCAGGGGGAAAGAAAATGGAACAGCTGTTTACAATTGTAAAAGGGATCATTGAGAAGAACCGGAAGAAAAAGTGGATGAAAGCCGCATCCATGTCGATCGCATGCCTGATCGTGTTTGCGACGACATATTCGCTGATTCTTCCTGCCATAACCATCAGCCTGGACCAGGCAGATGAAGAGCCCGGTTTTGAGGTGGCATCCATCCAGGGCGAACTTCTTTCAGATGAAGACGAGGATGGAGACGATGGCAGGGACCAGACGGACGGAAACGATGACTTATCCGGAGATGCAGGAGATGCATCCTCCCTCTTCGGAGGCGATGAGGATGAAGTCATCTTTACCGACGGAGAAGGAACGGCGCAGAACGAGATCACCGGTCCCTTCAAATATACCTACACAGAAGCAGAGAGAACATGGGAGATCACCGTCGATCTGCTGGATGGAGCCGTGCTGCCCGCAGATACCCATCTTACAGCAAAGCTCATAAAAGCAGATCCCGAAAAGGAAGAGGACCCATATCCCCTCATGGACCAGAGCTGCCGCAATGCCCTGGCCGAAGCAGGATATGAAGAACTCGCGGATCCCGTATATTATCAGCTTTCATTTGAGAAAGACGGCGCAGAACTGGTCACAGGGGAAACCCATGCCCCGGCGCGCGTATCATTCCGCTTCTATGAAGAAGCACCGAGCAAAGATGCAACCGTCGCAACAGGAGAATGCAGCCGTGACGGAAAAGAAGCAAAGCTGCAGCAGACTGTTCTTATCCCCGAGAAAGACGGCTACACGCTCATAGCAGATGTGGAAAACGCCGCAGACGTGATCGGCGTGGCAAACGTCAGAAAGCTGGAAACAGCAGAAGAAACCGCCGAATCCGCAGAAGCAGCGACCGAAGGCGCAGCAGAAGAAACCGACGCAACCGATGAAACCGCTGCAACAGAGGAGAACGGTGCAGCAGAAGAAGCAGTCGAGAGCGTAACCGAAGGTGCCGCAGCAGAAGAAGAAACAGAAGCTGAAGGCACAGAAAGCGTATGGGAAGATGCCGCAGAAGGCACAACCGAAGCAGACACCGAACAGGAAACCGAGAGTATCACAGAAAATGTAAACGGAGAACTGATCGTACCTCTTACCTATGAAGGAGAGGACTATTCAATAAGCCTTACATACGGAGCAGACGCGGAGATCCCGGAGGATGCTTACCTTGACGTGCGCGAAATCGAAAAAGGCTCCGAAGAATACCAGATGTACCTCGCAGCATCCGGCGCAGCTCTGGAGAACGAAGGCAAAGCAAACGGAACAGACGGAACAGATCCGAGAGTCGAAGCAAGATTCTTCGACATAACGATCATGAGCGGGGACCAGAAAGTCGAGCCAAAGGGAGCCGTCTCCGTCGATATTACATATCACGAAGCACTGCCGGTATCCCAGGACGGCGAAGTGAACGCAGTCCACTTCGAAGACGGCGCAGAAACAGCAACAGTTCTGGAAGCAACCCCGCAGGTCGAAGAAGGAGAAGTCAGCAGCGTATCCTTTGATACGGACAGCTTCTCGGTGTTTGGAATCGTGTATACGGTGGACTTCCACTGGGAAGTGGATGGGAAAACATATGTCATTCGAATGCCCGGCGGTGGTTTTGTCAGTTTTGAAAAATTAATGGAAGTACTTGGAGCAGCCAGTGGTAACGGGCAGGTAAGAGATCTGCCCGCAGCAGACAATTCTGATAAGGAAGCTGAAGAAGGGCAGCCTGCTGACAGTATGTCACTGGATGATGTGGAGGTCAGCGAGGAAACAAGGCGTTTTGTTTCAGAAGTGCGGAAGGTAGAGTTCAGCAATCCGGAAAACGTTTGGGTCGGAAAAGTTGAAAACAGCTGTACAGTCAGCGAATTGAAAGAAGAGAAGGGTATCGAAGTTCAGTACAGTGCAGAATTGACAGAGGCTGAGATTGATAAGATAAACAGCACATTGATTGAGTCTGGGGATTGGGCTCTCATCAGTATCCAGCCATTTGTGAGCAATGAAGAACTGACTGTCACGATGAAGGACGGAGAAGTGTTTACAATCAGGGTTACCGATGATATGGCCGGTGATCCGCTGGGCCTTAATGGCGAGTCGTTTGTCATTACCTGTGAGAACAAGGACCGTTCGCTGAAAGCAGCGGTCGATAATTCCCGTCCCGGCATGATGCAGGCACAATATCCGACATCCGACTCTATTAATGTCTGGACATTTTTCTTTGATGAAAAGGCTTTTGACGGCAGGGGCGGATATTATCTGGGCAGTACCAATGCACAGACCGGCGTCACAAGTTACATAAATGTAACCAACGGAGACATGTCACTGACGGAAAACCTGGTTCTGCCAGAGGATGCAGGGGAAAACACTCAGGCTGCTACGCCTTTCACGGTTACTTATGACCAGAGTGAATTGCGTTACCGTATTTCAGCTGATCCTGTGGGCAGCGGCTCTTTCATTACGTTTGGGTACAGCGGCAGTTCAGCGACACAATGGTTTTATATTAGCAACACTCCGTCAACTGATAATCTGCTCCATTTGCAGAGCCCAGCAAATCCATCAGGTGCTCCTGGAACAATCGGAACATATGATATCAAGGGTGATGGTATTGTACTGAAGTTGTTCGATTATACAGGAAAGACTACCGGTTATGGTACACCGGAAATTGACACTCAGTGGGGACCAGGAGATTATACAGATCGTTGGGGGAGGTTCCATGCCGCGGATCTGAATTCGCTTCGCAATGGCAGTGGCATCAATTATCATCACTCACTTCTTTTTTCGGGTTCCGGCATTACCTCAGCCGCAGAACCATTTAACTCGTTCACTGGCAAGAGAAGGGATGCACAGCAAGGGGATACTCGGCCAAATTACTATACGGGACTCGCATTTCAGGATATTGTCGACTATAATCTTGATGCAAATAACATGCCCACGCTCCAACAGGACAAGCGCATTTCAGGTACTGTCGAGGCAACCAATGGCGGTAGTCTGGCCTACCTGTTTGATGACAATGCAGTTGATGGAAAGACAATATACAAAGGCACGGTAGATCCGAGAACCGGAAAGGAAGGCTTGAAGGGTCTGCTCCGAAAGGATGACGAAGGATATTATTACTACGACAGTGAGCAGAATTTTGCAAAGCTTATCGGTGATGAGCTTATTCTTTACAGTGATACATACTATAAAGAGGATGGCAATGATCCAAACGCAGACGTAAAAACCAGAAAAATAGGTCTGTTCCCGTTTGATGAGTATAATTCGAACGCTAAAGAAGAAAAAACACCAAACGGAGGATCCTATCATCATCAGTTCGGCATGACGCTTTCTTCGGATTTCATTTACCCGGAAGACGGTATAGTACCGGAAACCGGGAAAAAGATGACTTTCGAATTCTCCGGCGATGATGACGTCTGGGTCTTTATTGACGGTGTGCTGGTACTTGACCTGGGCGGCGTTCATCAGCCTATCAGCGGGAAGATTGACTTCGCACCGGACAGCAATGGTAAAATGAACGTTACCATTACTGAGTTTGATAATTTCGGTAACGAATATACATATGATAAGAGTACGGATATTGCCTCTATGTTCCAGAAGGCTGGCAAGACGTTTGATACTTCTCCGTATTCAGAGCATAGGATAGATTTCTTCTATTTGGAGCGCGGTGGATGTGATTCGAACTGCAAGATCAAGTTCAATCTGCTGATGATGACGGAGCTTCAGGTGGCCAAGCAGATCAACGGACTAACGTCCGTTGAACGGCAGAAGTACATTGACGAGAACTACGAATTCAATTTCGAATTGGGCGTCAAACATAATGACAAAGATGTGAACATGGACAGTACGGAAGAAGCTTACTGGTCCAATCCGTCATGGCGCGACGGCTTCAGTACCTTCCATACCCAACCGGATCCTTATGATGATAATAAGACACATGCTGTCTACAATAAAGAAGACGGAACTTCCGGCTTTGTTCCGGTCAGTGACGGACAGTTCGTGCTGAAGGACGGCGAAAACGTGATATTTAACCATATGCCTAAGTCCGACGTCTTTTATGTGTCCGAGCAGGATTCAGAAATTATGGGACTGTTTGAGGATCCGCACGCCGAGAGGATCTTCCAGGCAGCTTCCGACATCGGAAAGCGTGAGGAGGAGTTGCCTCTGCATTATGCAAACAGCAAGGGCAACGGCCATGTGATGAGCAATGAGACTCGCGCATACTATGCCGCCGACACAGACAAGGTC
>CADCOP010000269.1 GCA_902803065.1 uncultured Lachnospiraceae bacterium
TCATAGTGCAGGGCGTGCTGGAGCAGATATACGCGGCAGAATGAGTCGCAGGGACGTTGTTTGTGACTCCTGTGACTTGCGGAGGATTAAGGCCATGAAAGCGGAAAAATGTGGCATCTGGCTAAATATACGATCACAAATGCCTGATCGGGCAGCTGGCTAAATATACGATCACAAATGCCTGACCGGACAGCCGGCAGGATATACAGTTACATGCGACTGATCGGAAAGGTACGATATGGCAATTGAGAAGGCAAAAGAACACCTGAAAAAGTACGGGCTCGGAGACAGGGTCATAGAGCTCGGGGAATCCTCCGCGACAGTTCAGCTGGCAGCGCAGGCACTCGGCTGCAAGCCGGGGGAGATAGCGAAGACACTGTCTTTCCTGGTCGGAGAGGAAGCGGTCCTGATCCTGGCGGAAGGGACGGCACGGATCGATAACCATAAATTCAAGGAAACATTTCACGCAAAGGCAAAAATGATCGCGCCGGATCAGGTGGAAGGATATGTCGGGCACGCTCCCGGCGGCGTATGCCCCTTCGGGGTGCTGCCGTCCGTGAAGGTCTACATGGATGAGAGCCTCCGCAGATACAGCATCGTGTACCCCGCGGCAGGCAATGATCACAGCGCCGTAAAACTGACCATTCCGGAACTCGAACTTGCGTCGGGAAGCCTGGGATGGGTGGATGTGTGCAAGGAATGATATTCCGGAACCATGATAAACCGTGAAGCAGGAAAGGCTGCTGCGCAGAGCAGAGAATGTTCTGTGCAGCAGCCTTTTTTACACTGCAGGTTTATGTGAAGATGCTTTTTCTGTGGTATGCTTACTGTGGGATTTTGTAAAAATGTACATAACACCCGGCTCTAAAGCGCCGGGAAAGAAAGGAAGAGCAGAAATGCCGCTTGAGATCAGACGAAGTGATATTACAAAAATGGAAGTCGAGGCTGTCGTCTTCGCGAAGGCGGCCTCCGGATACAGCACGGATACATCTCGTGAAATGAGCGAACCGGTGCTTGAGCCAGGAACAGGAACCGCTGCGAAGTATCATATACACGCAGCGGCAGCCCGGTGCGCGGACGAAGAACAGCAGGAGAAGGCTCTGAGAGCGTTTTATCAGAAATGCCTGTCTCTTGCGGACGAGAAAGGCATCCGCAGCCTTGCCTTTCCGCTGATCCCGCTGGGCAGAGGCATGCTTGCGCGCCTGCGGGGAGTGAGGATCGCCGCCGAGGAGATCCGTGCATATACAGAAAAGCGTGAGATGCAGGTCTGCCTGGTCGTACCTGCTTTTGATCCGCTGGGGATGGGCAGGCGGCTTCGCAGGCGTCTGGATGAATACATAGAAGAAAACCTGATCCCTGTCCAGGGCAGCATGACAATGGACGCTTCCGTTGACGCAGGCGTTTCAGATGCTTCCGTTGACGCAGACATTTCAGACGCTTCGGGCGGCGCAGAGGACGCTGACTACTCTGATGCGCTTGCATGCAGTGAAATGCCTTCCCTTTACGGTGATGAAGATGGACTTCCGGACGGGGTACCGGCAGAAAAGAGACCGGCGCAGAGCAGGCCTGCGAAAAAAAGACCGGCGCAGAGCAGACCTGCGAAAAAAAGCCCGTCGGAGAGCAGACCGGCCGCGCGTGGCAGCGATCCGATGGAGGAACTGGAGCGCAGGCTCGCCGAGAGGATGGAGCACCTGTCTGATACGTTCTCGGAGTACCTGCTGTATCTGATCCGGATGAAGGGCATGACAAATGCGGAAGTATATAAGAGAGCAATCGTAGATAAAAAGGTCTTCTCGAAGATCCGGAACAATCCGGACTATCATCCCCAGAAAAGGACAGCCCTGTGTCTTTGCGTAGGAGCAAGGCTCAGCCTGGATGAGGCGAAGGATCTTCTTGCCAGGGCTGGTTACGCGCTTTCGCCCTGCGACAAGACCGACATTATCTTTTCGTATTTTATTGAGCATAAGATCTATGACATGATCGAGCTGGACATACAGCTTGAAGAGCATGGGCTGCCCTGTATCATTGAATGAGAACTGTTTTTTAAGGTCGCCGCTGAAGCGACCGTTTCCGGAAAAGCATCTGATATACTTTGCTCACAGTTAAGAAACACAGAAAATACGGATGCAGCCGCCAGGGGTGAGCCCCTCGCGGCGGAAAGTGAGGAAGGTATGAAAAAGGGATTAACAGAGCTTGTTTTTATTCTGGACAGAAGCGGTTCGATGGCGGGACTTGAAACAGAAACGATCGGCGGGTTCAACGGCATGATCGGCAAGCAGAAAAAGGAAGAGGGTGAGGCTCTCGTGTCGGTCGTTCTGTTTGACGATGTGGCAGAAGTGCTCTATGACAGGGTAGAACTTAAAAAGGTCGAACCCATGAATGATAAGCAGTATTACGTCAGAGGATGCACAGCGCTGCTTGACGCAGTCGGAGGCGCAGTCCATCACATCAAAAAGGTCCATAAATATGCCAGAGAAGATGAGGTTCCCGAGAAGACACTGTTTATCATCACAACGGACGGAATGGAGAATGCCAGCCGGAAGTACACGTACGAGAAGGTAAAACAGCTGATCGAGCGCGCAAAAGAAAAGCGCGGCTGGGAGTTTCTGTTCCTGGGGGCAAACATGGATGCGGTCGCCGTGGCCGGAAGGTTCGGAATCAGCGCGAGCCGCGCAGCTACATTCCGGAATGACCGGAAGGGAACAGCTGTCAATTACAAGGTCATGTCGGACGCTGTCAGTTACGCGAGAAGAGCGCCATCCGCAGGAGCCATGAAGGCGAGCCTGGATGAGGCAGATGTGTGCGAAGCGATCCGCATGGATTACGAGGATGAGGACAGGGACGAGGAGTGATATCTGCCGGCAGCATGGATGACAGAGACTCTCAGGATGTGTTATGATTAAACAGGCAGAAGCGGTAAACAGAGCAGTGCAGCGCTCCGCGCTGCACCGGAACATTTAGGGAGGTAAAAACAAATGGCAGACAGCGGCACATCCTGGTACCTGATCTTCCGGGATGATCCTTCAAAAAAGGTCGTGATCACAGATGACCTTGTTCTTGGGAAAAAAAGAGTTCCCCTGAATGATGTGCTCAGGGAAGATCCATTGATCATGGACGATCATATCGCGTTCGCGTGGAAGAAAGGCAAGCTCTGGTTTATGCCTCTCTGCGGACAGGGAGGGGTGTTTGTGAACGGCAGGCCGGCGGACCTGAAACGATGGACCCGCGTGATGCCGGGCGACCTGGTGGACCTGCGTCTGGGAAGACTGGAGTTTGTTCTGCAGGAAGGCGAGGAGCCTTACTAATGAAGGCAATGTGCGGGAGAGAACACTCCGGGAGATCTGGGAGGATCCGGACGCGTTCGCGTACAACCGGAAATTCCGGAAGGAAATGCTGACCGGAAAATGCGCTTCATGCCCGCACGGAGAGGTGTGCAGAGGCGGATGCCGGTCTTATGACTATTTTGTACATGGAAAGATGTATGAAGCAAGGTTCTGCGCCCTGGGCAAAGCAGTGACAGACCGGCCCGGGTATGCGCTTCCTGAGGAAGACCTATTATACCGATGCGCCGAGATGTGAAGGAAAGCACCTGTATATGTGCGTGCTTAATGAGAGAAGAACTGGCTGAAGCGATATTGGATTAAAGATGGAGAA
>CADCOP010000270.1 GCA_902803065.1 uncultured Lachnospiraceae bacterium
TCATAGTGCAGGGCGTGCTGGAGCAGATATACGCGGCAGAATGAGTCGCAGGGACGTTGTTTGTGACTCCTGTGACTTGCGGAGGATAAGGCCATGAAAGCGGAAAAATGTGTTTTGATACAGGAAATGCCTGGTCTGTACGCGGTGGGAACTGCCATTCTGGGAGGAGAACCGTATTATCTGGCAGCGTCCGAGATCCCGGGAGGGAAGGTGGCTGCCGTACATTGCGATACGAATGAGGTGCATTACATAGAAGGCGGCCGCGGCGGTGTCATGGGCATCATGCCTTCCGTGAAGGAAAACTGTCTGCTGAGCATTGAGGAATTCTATCCCGGGTTTGACGCTCCTCATTCTAAGATCGTTGAGATCCGGCTGGAAATGACGGACGGAAAGTGGAAGACGGCGTCCCGGAAAGAGCTTGCTGAGGTGCCGTATCTGCACCGGCTGGGAGTCCTGAAGGAAAAAGACGGATATTTCCTTGCGGCAGGCAGGCTGTGCACGCGAAAGGACTATGTTCAGGACTGGGATCACCCGGGCTTTCTTGAGATGCTCTCCTTTGACGCAGATCAGGTCACCGGCAGAGAAACGCTCACCGAAGGCATCGTAAAGCATCACGCCATGCTTGTGGAAAAACGGCCGGAAGGAGACATCGTTTACTACGGCGGGGATCAGGGACTGTTCCGCTCCGTAAGGGAAAATGGCAGATGGATGACCGACAGGCTGCTTGATGTGCCGACGAGTGAGATCGTGTTTGAGGACCTGGACGGAGACGGCGTTCGTGAGCTGGCCATCGTGGAACAGTTCCACGGCGGCTGCCTGACGATATTCAAGGACAGGGGAAACGGATATGAGCGTGTTTTTGAGTATCCGCTCACCCTCGGACATGCGCTCTGGGGAGGCATGCTTGCCGGAAGCGTAAGCCTTGTATCCGGAAGCAGGGACGGCACAGGAGAACTGACCGTTCGGCGCTTCGGGACAGATGCGGATGGGAACATGCAGCTGAAAGATGAGCTGGTCGCTGATACGGGAATCGGCCCGGCGCAGATATGCATCCGGGATCTGGGAGATAAGGCTGAGATCCTGGTTTCCTGCTATCTGATCGGACAGCTGGCTAAATATACGATCACAAACAGCTGATGCTGCGCGGCGGAATATGCGCAGCGTAAAACAGTAAGAAGATCCGGAAAGGTTTGACATGGCAATTGAAAAAGCAAAGGAACATCTGAAAAAATACCAGCTGGAAGACAGAGTCATCGAACTAGCTGATTCCTCCGCGACGGTACAGCTTGCGGCGGAGGCGCTCGGCTGTATGCCCGGAGAGATCGCGAAGACACTGTCTTTCCTGATCGGGGAGGAGCCGGTTCTGATCCTGGCGGAGGGAACAGCCCGCGTTGATAATCACAAATTCAAGGAGACCTTTCACGCAAAGGCAAAGATGATCGCTCCTGACAAGGTGGAGGAGTATGTGGGCCATGCGCCGGGAGGCGTGTGCCCGTTCGGCGTGCTGCCGTCCGTGAAGGTCTACATGGACGAGAGCCTTCGGAAATACGGGATCGTTTATCCCGCCGCGGGCAATGATCACAGCGCAGTGAAGCTGACGATCCCGGAGCTTGAGCTTACGTCCGGGAGCCTGGGATGGGTGGATGTGTGCAAGGAATGAACAACTCACTGTCGTGATATCGGAAACGGCTGCTGCATCGGAACAGAAACTGTTCGGTGCGGCGGCCGTTTTTAGACTGCAGGTTTACATGAAAAAGCATTTTCTGTGGTATGCTTACTGTGAGATATTTTAAGTTCACACATAACATTCGGCCGGAAACTGTCCGGAAAGAAAGGAAGAACAGGAATGCCGTTTGAGATTAAACGAAATGATATAACAAAAATGGACGTGGAGGCTGTCGTCCTCGCGGAGACGATTCCCGGATACAGAACGGATGCGTCTGCCGGACCGCGGGAGCCGGTGATCGAGCCGGGAACAGGGACCGGCGCGAAGCATCAGATACGTGCAGAGGTATACCGGTACGCGGATGAAGATGAGCAGGAGAGATCCCTGAGACAATTCTACCGGAGATGCCTGTCTCTTGCGGATGAGAAAGGGATCCGTTCCCTCGCCTTTCCGCTGATCCCTGCGGGCAGAGGCATGCTTTCGCGTTTCAGGGGAGTACGGATCGCTGCCGAGGAGATCCGCGCGTATGTAAAGACCCGCGATATGCAGGTCTGCCTGGTCATACCCGGCTTTGACCCGATGGGGATGAAAACACGGCTTCGCAGGCGTCTGGACGAATATATAGCAGAAAACCTGATGCCTGCGCAGGGCGGACCGGCGATGGATGAGGCAGCCGCTGCGGAGGAGGCGGACTTTTCTGCATCGTTTTTATGCAGTGAAAAGCCTTCGTTTTTTCACGACGAGGATGGCCTGCCTGACGGAATGCCTGCAGAGAGCAGACCGGCAGCAGGCAGACGGGATGAATTCAGGCAGGCACATAAGGCGCCGGGCGGAGCACCGGCATGGGGCAGCAGCCCGTTTGATGAACTGGAGCATAAGCTTGCCGAGAGGATGGAACACATGTCCGACACGTTTTCAGAGTACCTGCTGTACCTGATCCGGATGAAGGGCATGACAAATTCTGAAGTGTACAAGAGGGCTGTCGTAGATAAAAAGGTGTTCTCAAAGATCCGGAACAATCCGGACTACCATCCACAGAAAAGGACAGCCCTGTGCCTGTGCATAGGCGCCAGACTCAGCCTGGATGAGGCGAAAGATCTTCTCGCCAGGGGTGGTTACGCGCTCTCGCCCTGCGACAAGACGGACATTATCTTTTCGTATTTTCTCGAGCATAAGATCTACGACATGATCGAACTTGACATCCAGCTCGAGGAGCACGGACTGCCCTGCATCATCGAATGAAAATGTCCTGAAAGGTCGCCTGCGAAGCGACCGGTTTTGAAAAAGCATCTGATATACTTTCCTCACAGTTAAGAAACGCGGAAAACACAGGATACAGCCGCGGCACTCGGACAAAAGGCTCCGGGAACGCGGCGGAAAGTGAGGAAGAGTATGAAAAAAGGATTGACAGAGCTTGTATTTATTCTGGACAGGAGCGGATCGATGGGAGGACTGGAAACGGAGACCATCGGAGGTTTCAACGGAATGATAGGAAAGCAGAAAAAGGAGGAGGGCGAGGCTCTAGTGTCGGTCGTTCTGTTCGACGATGTGGCTGAGGTGCTTTATGACAGGGTGGACCTGAAAAAGGTCGAGCCCATGAATGATAAACAGTATTACGTCAGAGGCTGCACAGCTCTGCTTGACGCGGTCGGTGGAGCGGTCCACCACATCAAAAAGGTTCACAAATACATCAGGGAAGAGGATGTCCCCGAGAAGACGCTGTTCATCATCACGACGGACGGTATGGAGAACGCCAGCCGGAAGTATACATTTGAGAAAGTGAAAAAGATGATCGAACACCAGAAGGAAAAACATTGCTGGGAGTTTTTGTTCCTCGGAGCAAACATGGACGCGATCTCCGTGGCCGGCAGGTTCGGGATCAGCGCAAGCCGCGCCGCCACGTTCCGGAATGACAGGAAAGGGACAAAGCTCAATTACAAGGTCATGGGAGATGCAGTCAGCTTCGCGAGAAGAGCGCCGTCCGCGGGAGCGATGAAGGCATGCCTGGATGAGGCAGATGTCTGCGAAGCGATCCGCAGGGATTACGAGGACAAGGACCGGGATGAGGACTGGGACGAGGAGTGAGAACTGAGTTCCGGGAACTGCCTGCGGCTGTGATGACCGCAGAGCAGGCCGCGTCATCTGTGTCAGGGATGACAAGCTCTCTCCGGATGTGATATGATGAATCGGTGAATGAGCGAAAACAGAAGTCGGCAGAGCGGGAAGCGCCGTCCTGCGGCATATCAGGGAGGTAAGATAAATGGCACAGAAAAACGGTTCATCCTGGTATCTGATCTTCAGAGACGATCCTTCAAAAAAAGTACGGATCACAGATGATCTTGTCCTTGGAAAGAAGAGAGTTCCTCTGAATGATGTGCTCAGGGAAGATCCATCGATCATGGATGATCATATCGCGTTTGCTCTGAAAAAAGACAAGCTGTGGTTTATGCCCCTCTGCGGGGAAAACGGGGTATTTGTCAATGGCAGGCCGGCAGACCTGAAAAGATGGACCCGCGTAAACCCCGGAGATATTATGGAGCTTCGCCTGGGGAGCCTGGAGTTTGTCCTGCAGGAGGGAGAAGAGCTCTTTGAGAGGGACGATCTGGATACCCGGATGGATATACTGTACGCTCCGCCTGAATTTATGTGAATTCATTCTTGATCGCAGGATATTTGTGACCTGAGTCATGAGAGGAATGCGTAAAGCAGAAATGACGGTGACAAAAAATGGAATATAAGCTGAGAATCTGTGTCTGGGAGATCACTCTGGGATGCTGCTTTTCCTGCAGGTACTGCGGATCCGGCGGCGGGAAAGCCAGGGAAAATGAACTTTCCACGGAGGAATGCCTGAACGTGGCAGAACAGCTCGCAGACCTGAACTGCGGCTATGTCTCGCTGATCGGCGGTGAGATATTCATGCGCCCGGACTGGTATGAGATCCTGAAAAAGCTGGACGAGCTGCGGATCAAGACGGCAGTGATCACGAACGGGTTCCTCTTTACCGAGGATATCCTGCGGAAACTGAAAGAGGTACACATTTCTTCGGTAGCCGTATCGGTGGACGGACCCGAAGCGGTCCATGACAAATACAGGCAGAAAGGGAGCTTCGCGAGGGCAGAAAAAGCGGTTGCGGCGCTCAGGGACGCCGGAATCCTTGTCTCGGTCATCTCAACGCTGAATGCGGAAAATGTGCTCTGGCTCGAGGATCTGTATGAGATCCTGAAAAAATGGGGCGTCTCCGCCTGGCAGCTGCAGGCGTGCATCCCCATGGGGAACGCTTCTCACGGCGCGGTCAGCTATGAGTTCGACCACAGGTCCGTGATCGAATTCGTCGGGGCGCATCTGCATGATTCTCCTTTCCCTGTTGGAGTCGGCCATAATATCGGATACTATACGAGGCTGGAGGGCGAGCTGCGCGGTACAGCCAGAAGCAAAACGTTTTTTACAGGCTGCGAAGCCGGGCTCACCAGTATGGGAATCGACAGCACCGGAAATGTGCGCGGCTGCGAATCCCTGTATGATCCGGCTTTCAATGAAGGAAATGTCCGGGAGAGAACGCTGCGGGAGATCTGGGAGGATCCGGACGCTTTTGCGTACAACCGGAAATTCCGGAAAGAAATGCTCACCGGAAAATGCGCCTCATGTCCTCACGGGGAAGTGTGCAGGGGAGGCTGCCGGTCCTATAACCACTTTACGCACGGTAAAATGTATGAAGCGCGTTACTGCGCGTTTGACGCTGCGATCACAGACCAGCCAGGGTACGGGCTCCCCGACGAGGATCCGGAGAGTGAGATTCCCGAAGTGGCGATGGCAGACGACTACGCGCCGCCCGAATTTATGTAGGCATCTGCCGGAAACAAGGCATATAATGAATAGAATTGAATAGTAATCCCCACAAAGAGGGCGTTAATGAATAATATTCATTGACGCCCTCTTTTTTGTGTGGTTTTCACACAGAATTAAAAAATTTATCTTGGGTGTTCTGCGAATATCCCGGAAAATTAAAACATGCTATCATTGTTATGTGAAAACGAAATGAATTCTGTTGAATATCATGAAAGTCACAGAGGACAAAGAAAGGGGCGGAACGGTTTGAAAACAAAAAGACTCAAGCGTACGGAAATCATACAGGGCTTTGTTTTTCTCGCACCTGCGCTCATAGTTATTACCTGCTTTACTCTGATTCCGATCGTGATAGCTGTTTATACAAGCTTTCATGCCACGAAATACGCAGTGGTAGGAGAATTTGTCGGATTTAAGAATTACGCCACGGTACTCGGAAAATCGATCGGATGGGAAAATATATTGAATTCCATTGAATATGTGGGAATGTCGCTGCTGGTCGCTGTACCTCTGGGCGTGGGGATCGGAAGCCTTCTGAACCGGAAGATACACTTCAGATCCTTCCTCCGGACACTGATCATCATTCCGTGGATCCTGTCCCAGACAGTAACCGCGCTTCTGTGGAAATGGCTGATCAATGGTAACTATGGCCTGATCACATACTGGGCTTATGTGCTGACGGGCAGGAAGATCGATGTGCTGAGCTCGGCGCTGACAGCAAAGATCGTTGTAGTTGCGGCCAATGTCTGGAATTCACTCCCGATCATCATTATTCTGACCATTGCGGCGCTGCAGTCTGTCTCCGCTGATCTGATCGAAGCAGCCAAGGTGGACGGAGCTAACTCAAGACAGGTCTACTTTCAGATCATACTTCCTGTCATCAAGCCGACGATCAGCACTGCAGTCGTAATGCAGAGCATTGAATACTTCAACATGGTCACGCTGATCTATGTTCTTTCATCGGGCGGACCATTCAACCGGACGCAGACGCTCAGCCTCGCGGCATATCAGAACGCGTTTGACTACTGGAACCTGGATGTGGCGGCAGCATACAGCATCATTATTTTTCTGCTTAATATTCTGTTCAGCCTGGTCTATGTACGCATACTACGGTCAAATGATGACTGACGAAAAGGAGGGGAATTCCAGTGAAGAATACGAAGAAACTTGGAGCTACGCCCGGAATGGATACAGTTACCTACATTCTCCTGATCCTTTCTTCCGTTATCGCATTGTTCCCGGTCCTGTGGGGACTTTCGACATCCTTGAAGGCAGATGGGGAAGTCACGGCTTTTCCGCCCAATGTCATTCCGAAGACGCTCAACGGCGGCAATTACGTATCTGTGTTCACGCAGTCTGATTTCCTGCTGTATATGAGAAACAGCCTGCTGATCACCGCGATCGGTGTTCTGGTAGCTACGCTGATCGCCTCGCACGCAGCATATGCACTTACATTTTTTGAACTGAAGATCAACCGGATCCTTTCGTTTGGCATCCTGATGACGAGCATGGTCCCGCCGGTAGCTCTTCTGGTCCCGCTCTATATGATGAGCGTAAAACTGAAGCTGTACAATACACGGATACTTCTGATTCTGGTGTATACGGCCTGGAGGACGCCGGTGCTGACCTGGATCCTGCAGGGCTTCTTCAGAAAACTTCCGAGGGAGATCATTGAGGCGGGCATTATCGACGGCTGCTCAAAGGCGAAATCCTTCTATCACCTGATTCTGCCGATATCACAGCCCGGTATCGTTTCAGCCATGCTCCTTTCCGCCGTATATATCTGGAATGATTATCTTGTTTCAAGCTCTTTTATCACAGCAAATGAAAAAAAGATGATCTCCGTAGGACTTTACCAGTACATTACTCAATACGGAATTAAGTGGGGACTTCTGATGGCTGCTGTGATGGTTTCCATCGTCCCGATCATAATTCTGTTCGTCTGTCTGCAGTCCCGTTTTGTAGATGGTATGGCGGCGGGGGCGGTCAAAGGCTGACCACCAGGTCATTTTCCCCCGTTGTGCATAAGGTAACCAGCCGGCAAATGCCGGAATGTATAAAAACATCCATATCACAAATTAAAGGAGGCATTATTTATGAAAAAAACAGCTTTGGCAATACTCACGATCGCTCTGGCAGCAGGCAGCTTGTTTAGCGTTCCGGCAATGGCGGAAGACAAGGGCGTTGACATGAAGTTCTGGATCTTCCTGGATCCGACTTCCACAGAGGATCCCAGAAGTGTGGTCCTTAAGGGAATCGTTGATGAGTACAACGAGACAAATGAGTATGGAAACACAGTTACAGTTGAGAGTTTCAACTACGCAGTATTCGAGCAGCAGGCGATCCAGGCGGCGGCAGCGCAGACAGGCCCGGATATCATCAACTGCTTCTCTGATCAGCTGATGACTCATATTGAAGCAGGAACCGTACAGCCGATGACAGCATATGCGCCTGCGTTTATTGATGAGATGGGTGACTATATCCATACAGCAGAAAAGCTGACGCAGGCTGACGGAGAGATCTATTCTCTTCCGTGGGAATGCCGCGCTACAGTTACATGGTACCGTAAGGATCTGTATGAGAGAGCTCCGGAAACATGGGAAGATCTGAAAGAACTCGGAGCAGCTGCTTCCACAGATCTGTCACTGGGATATGCTCTTGGCCTCGGCGAGGGCGGCAACGGCGCCGGACTGATCGAAACTTTCATTCCCTGGCTGCGTTCCGCTGGCGGAGAATTCTTTGACGCGGAAGGCAAGGCAGCCTTCAATTCCGAGGCAGGCGTGGAAGTTGTAGAGTACATCAAGTCTCTGGTTGAGGCAGGCGTAATGGACCAGACGACAATGAACCTTGCTTATGACGATGTTGTTGACGGTTACAAGAGCGGAACGATCAACGCTATGAGCGCAGGTTCCCACAGAACAGCAACGATCATGACATCTGACCTTTCCGATAACTTCGCATGCACACCGATGCCCGGTAAGGAAGGTGCAGCTCCTGCTTATGTGGCAGGACAGACGATCGCTATCGGTGCTTTCGCGCAGGATGCCGAGATGTCCATGGATTTCATCAGGTTCTGGCTGTCCGAAGAGAATCAGGCTAAGTGGGTTGCTGCAAACTGCATGCCCGTCCGTACCGGCGTTTATGAGTATGACGAAGTTAAGGAAAACAGCAACTATGATAACCTGCAGATGTGGGCAGAGTATGCAAAGACAGGTGAGATCACATTCTATCCGGCAGACTTCACAGAGCTTTGCGTAAAGCTTGTTCAGGGCGTGCAGAACGTGGTCTTCAACGGAGCAGACGCGCAGACTGAGCTCGACAAGGTCGCAGACTGGTACAACAATAAATGATCTGAGTTTTATTCAGGCAGAACGGTAGATGCCGGAAAAGAAATGTACCTGCAGTCCGTTCATGGAGGTTGAAATGAAACATATTTACGATGTGATCGTAGTCGGCGGAGGCCCTGCAGGCATTATGTCCGCCATGACAAGCGGCAAACTCGGAGCTTCTACTCTGCTGATCGAAAAGAATGGATTTCTCGGCGGTTCGGCAACCGCTTCGGTCCTCGGCCCGATCTCGCCATTCCACTATAAGGACGAACAGGTGATCAACGGGGTCCCGCAGGAATTTATGGACAGGATGGTTGCCGAAAAAGGAAGCACCGGGCATATGAAGACGCTGGATCCTTATGGAAGCGGCGATTCGCTGGGGTTCTATGACAGGGAAAAATATAAATATGTTGCCGCCGAAATGTTATGCGAATATGGCGTTGAGATCCTGTATCACTGTATGTTATCTTCAGTGGAGATGGAAGGAGATACGGTGAAAGGCGTTACCGTCATGTCGAAAGGCGGCCGTAAGCTCAGCTTCCGTGCCCATGTGATCGTAGACGCGACAGGTGATGGCGATGTGGCTGTGCTGGCAGGAGAGAATTACACCACCGGCGACGCAAAGACGCATAAAATGTCTCCGTCCTCTGCCATGTTTGAGATGTGCAACGTAGACACGGAAAAGGTGTTCCGCTACATGCAGGAGAACCCGGATGATTTCGAGTTTATCAGTGATATCGTCCCCATGCGGGAATTCGATGACCGCCTGAAGCAGCACTACTTTGTAGGACAGGGCTTCATGAAGCTTGTAAAGAAGGCTGTAGAGGCGGGAGATCTTGAATTCGGAAGAGATTCTGTAATCGTTCTCAATGGGATCCATCCCGGATCCATGCATTTTAACGCTACCCGTGTAGCCGGTTATGATGAGAATGATGTGATCCAGCGCACGAGCAGCGAGCTGGACGGACGCAGGCAGATCAATTCGGTCTCGGAGTTTATGATCAAATATGTTCCCGGGTTCGAAAACGCTTTTGTCAGCGTCACGAATTCAGAGATCGGCGTCCGCGAGAGCCGCCATATTGAAGGCGAATATACCATCACAGGACAGGAAGCTTACGAAGGGACAAAGTTCCCGGACGTTGTATCCAGGGGATATTTCCCCATTGACCTTCACAATCCGGACGGTAAAAGCGGGTACGGAAACGGAGGCGTGTGGAAAGAACTGAAGGATACGTTTGATATTCCTTACCGCTGCCTTGTGCCGAAACATATAGACGGCCTGATCCTTTCGGGACGCTGCATTTCCGGCACCAGTGAAGCGCATGGTTCATACAGAACGCAGGGCGGTATCATGGGAATCGGCCAGGCGGCCGGAGCGGCAGCTGCCTTATGCGCGAAGAATAAGGTACAGCCGCGGGAGCAGGACTACCATGAGATCCAGCAGACACTGATCGGACTGGGCGCTTCCGTGTTCCGCGACGAAGAAAAGACGCGGCAGGAAAAAGAAAGGGCGAGAAAGATATCACAGGAGTATATCCGCGCTCATCAGGGAAAACTTGTCACAAGACCTGAGATCCTGAAGACCTACGAAGATTAAAAAGGGCCGGACCGCCGGAACATACAGGATAACATCCTGTATGTATCCGGCGGTTTTCCGCCCGTAAGAAAGGCAGGCCTCCATGAGGAAAAAAACGGGGCAGATCAATTCCACAGATGTCGCCAGGGCAGCGGGCATATCGCAGGCTACGGTGTCGAGGACATTCTCTCATCCGGAACTGGTGAGCGCAAAGACCCGGGAGAAAGTCATGCGCGCCGCAAAGGAGCTGGGATATGAACATGAAGCAGCTTCGGTTATTGAAACGGGTAAGGGTTCCAATCTGGTCGGCGTGATCGTGAAGGATTTCCAGAACCCGTTCTATACAGCTTTCGTAAACCAGATATCGCAGAAGCTGCACCGGATCGGGAAACAGATCATTCTGTTTGACGGAAATTCCACGCGCAGCATTGATGATCTGCTGAAGCAGGCTGTCAGCTTTAATCTTGGAGGACTGATCATAGCTTCGACATCCCTCTCGGAACAGCTGTCCGCAAAAAAAATGACAGCGCGTATTCCTCTCGTCCTGATCAATCGGCAGGAGGCCGCTCATAACTGCTGCTCGCTTGCAAGCGACGATATTCAGAGCAGCCGCCGCGTGGCGGATCATTTTATTGACAAGGGATACAGATCATTTGCCTTTATCAGCGGGCCTGAAGATATGCAGAGCAGCCGGAACCGGCAGAAAGGCTATGTAAACCGCCTTGCGGAATGGGGGTTTTACAATGTGAAGCTGGCTAAAGGGGATTACAGTTACGAATCGGGGTACCGGGCGATGAAGCAGCTGCTTGAAGAGCCCGCAGGCGCTCCGACGGCGATCCTGTGCGCGAATGATCTGATGGGGCTCGGGGCGATCGATGCTATCCGCGAGGTTCCGGACATCCGGATTCCCGATGATTATGCGCTGATCGGGTTTGATGACATAGCTGAAAGCGCATGGCACTGTTACGGATTATCCTCTATGGCGCTGCCTGTTTCACGGATGATCGATACAGCGTTTGAATATCTGAATACCTATTACACCGATGTGCCGAGATGTGAAGGAAAGCACCTGTATATGTGCGTGCTTAATGAGAGAAGAACTGGCTGAAGCGATATTGGATTAAAGATGGAGAA
>CADCOP010000271.1 GCA_902803065.1 uncultured Lachnospiraceae bacterium
AGAAGAGCACCGCGCGAGGGAAAGGAGATCATTCCGATCGGGCAATTGATCGGCCAGTTTGTTTATCGGGAAGACAAGACGATCTCCAAGGTGATCAACCAGGTGTATGAGCCGGTCGCTGACAGGAATGTGAAGAAGATTGCTGTAACGACCGTCACTGGATGGCTCAAAGCCGCAGGATTTCTTTGTGAACGGCCGGCGCCGGATAAGCAGGGCACGATATCCATCCCAACAGAAAAAGGACTGCGGCTCGGGATCCGTCCGGAAGAACGCTCTTTCAACGGAAGAACCTATACTGCTGTGATTTACGACCAAAGCGCACAGGAGTATGTTGTAAATTGCCTGGAAATGATCGAGAACGGAGAAGTGCCGGCATAAGCAGATAGAAAGGAAACCTCTGGTTTTCAAATCAACAAGAAAACAATAGCAGGCAGCCTCAAATGAGGCTGCCCATTTTACTTTGTATCTTCTTTTAAAAGCTGGTTTGTTACCTTTATTCCATTCACATGAACTGCATCTGTAACCGGGATGACCAGGCAGAGACGCCCTTCGATCAGTCGCTGCTCCACAAGATCTGCCCTGTCCGGACTGACCTGAATTACTACATCGGGCGTGCGAACTTCATATTTTCGAGTGCCGGTGATATTGGAAGCCAGGAATCTGGCATCCTTACCAGCCTGCTCTTCAAAAGCAGCGTCAAAGCGATCAAGCTGCTCTTTATCAGCACCGGATAATTCCAACAGGTTCTTCATCTCCGTTTGCCCGAACATGACCGGGTCCGGGCTGTCCTTTTGGGATACTGTCAGATCATGGATCTGCTCGTGCAGATTTTGCACGATCTCATAAGCGCAGTCATCGCCCAGCGTTTCTTCCACTAGTTCAGTAAAAA
Organism: uncultured Lachnospiraceae bacterium; assembly: GCA_902803065.1. Taxonomy (GTDB): domain Bacteria; phylum Bacillota; class Clostridia; order Lachnospirales; family Lachnospiraceae; genus Merdiplasma. Next base: position 890 of record CADCOP010000271.1, read on the forward strand.
TATCCTTCTGATCAGATGCAGGCAGAGGCAGGCGGCATCCCAGCATGCGCTCCGTGAAATCAAAGTGCAGATCCTCTGCGCTCTTGGAGTAGTAAAGCAGGCTGTGCAGGTCGGTGCTCCTGTCATTGAAGGCAGGGAACAGGAAGCCAAGGTGCGGCATATCCACTACCCAGTCACGGATGCGGTTGCGGAAACAGTGCTCCTGGGCATCATAGGAAAGCGCCGGTTTAGTGAGTGATACTGGACAGATACAGGAAACAATGTAATTGAAGACTTCATCCGACGCGTCGAATTGTTCAAGATCATCCGAAGCTTTTCCGGGTATGTCATAAGCTGCATGTATGAGCAGGATCAGATAGTTTTCCCCAAAAGTATAGGACTCAATGATGGCGTCATAGTATTTCTCCAGAAGCTCGTCATCCTGAAGCCTGCTGTCGCGCAGCTCAAGAAGAAAACTTTGTGTTCCGCCGTCTTCTTCACTCTCGATCGGGAACTCCATATTCAGGAGGTTCTTGCCGGCTGTACCGGAGAAGACTTTGCGGAAGATTTCGAAATACTTGAACATTTCCTCCTCTGGAAGGGAGAGGAAAGCGTCTTTGAAAGTGGTCACCTTTTCCTTCTCCGCATTGACATAGCATCCACAGATGCGTGTGATGGCACAGTTGGAGGGAGTGAACTGTTTTTTTATTTCAGCGATCTCTTTTTTATTCATATGGAAGGGCCTCTTTTTCTGGCAGGATTTTCTGTGAAGGCTTCAGTTAGGGACGCAAGTCGGGGGACACGTGAGTCGTGGGACATATCAGCCGACTCATGAGCCGATAGCCGTAGGACGCATGAGCCGGAGGACGTGTAAGCCGACTCAGACCTGGATGGGCGAGTCAACGGATCTGTCTCCCGACCTGCAGCCCGGGATGAGCTCGGCCTTGCGCAGAATGCTAATGATTATAGCATGAAAAGCAGAATCATGGTATCATGAACCATGAATTTCCCACAAGAGTGTTTTGTTAGGAAAAATAAGCAAGATCTCCCGTTATAGAGATCAAGAACTTGCTTTGGAAAGGAAGGCTTTATGAGACTGCTGTTTATTCGCCATGGCGATCCGGATTACGAGCGTGACGGTCTGACTGAGACCGGCAGAAAAGAGGCGGAGCTGCTTGTACCGCGTATCCTGAAGGAAAACGTCACAGATTTTTATGTCTCTCCGCTTGGGAGAGCACAGGAAACTGCGCAGCCTTCCCTGGAAGCAGCGGGAAAAAGCGCAGATTGCAGGGACTGGCTCCAGGAGTTTCCGGCCGTTATGGATATAACCGGCTCAGAATTTCTGCAGCAGGCATATCCCGGCACACCCAAAAAAGAAGACGGAAGCTTTTACGAACGGATCGTCTGGGATATGCTTCCAGGTTACTGGAGAAATGAAAAAGACTATTATGACAAAGATCTGTGGAGAAATACACCGCCGGCCAAAATCAGCAACATGGTCGAGCAATATGAAAAAGTAACGTCAGGCCTTGACGGACTTCTGGCGGATTACGGATATGTGCGGGACGGCGGTCTTTACAGGACGCAGCAGGGCAGTCCGGCAACTGTGGCGTTCTTCTGTCATTTCGGGGTCACCTGTGTCATGCTGTCCCACCTGTGGGGCGTTTCACCGCACATTCTTTTCCATGGC
>CADCOP010000272.1 GCA_902803065.1 uncultured Lachnospiraceae bacterium
CGTCGCCGTTCCTGGCTGACGAGGAAAAGCCGTACATATTCATCAGTTATTCGCACAAGGACAGAGATGAGGTCCTGCCCATCATCCGGGTGCTTTACGAATCCGGCTGGAAGATCTGGTATGACGAGGGTCTGACAATCGGCGACCACTATGACGAGATTCTCGAAGCGCATGTCAGAAACTGCTCCGCGTTTCTGCTGTTTATATCTGAAAATTCACTCAAAAGCTTTTACTGCAGGGAGTATGAGATCCCATGGGCAGCCGACGCCGGCAGGCCGATCATCAAGTGCGTCCTGGATGAGGACGCAAACGATGATATCAATGAAGGCATCGCCATCGTCCCCGCAGTTCCCGCGGAGATCGAAGCAGCGCTGGAAAAAGTTGACGGGCTCGCGAAGGGAGAAAACCGCGCGGCCAAAGGCATCTCCGTTGTCGTAAGTCCCGGAGACAGAGATGAAACGGGCAGCGGCAGTTTTGCTTACTGCCTGTATTCCGGCAGCAGCGCGAAAACCGCCAGGGCCATCATGCTCGAAGCAAAAAACAGCGGATGCGCCCTTTACGACGGAACAGAAAACCCGGAAGCATCTGCAAAGCGCAAAGAGAGCTCCTGCCTGATCGTTTTCCTTGACAAAGCCTTCTTATCGGACGAACGCCTGACAAACATGCTGATTGAAGATTTTCAGGGGAAAAAGGACATTGCCGTATGCCAGCTGGAAGACATTGAAGATGAAGATCTGCCGGCGCAGCTGACCGGGCTTCACAAATTGCAATGGCTCAGCTACGTTCACGGAATCAGCGCGGACATGAACACAAAGCTTGCGCGGCATCTTCAGAAGAGGGGCTGCCGGAACGAGGCCGTCCTGCCTGGATTTGATTACAAAAAAACACCGGACGGCATCGTGATCACAAGGTACAGGGGCGCGGATCCGAAACCCCGGATCGAAAGCGAATACGGCGGAATCCCCGTCATCGGAATCGCAAAAGAAGCATTTAAAAACTGCGTCCAGCTGAAAGAGATCACTCTTCCCGAGGAAATAAAAGAGATCGGGGATGGCGCATTTGAAGGCTGCGCCGGTCTGACCGGCATAAAGATCCCGGGCAGCGTCACAGTCATCCAGAAGTATACATTTGATAATTGCAGAAACCTGGCATCAGTCAGCATTCCGGACAGCGTAACAAAGATCGGAGCATTTGCGTTCCGCAACTGCCGGAGCCTGAGCTCCATCACGATCCCGGAGAGCGTAACAGAAATCGCAGGCGGCACATTCTCTTACTGCAAAAGCCTTACCAGGGTCACCATCCCTGAGAGCGTAACTAAACTCGGGGGGGCAGCGTTTGAGTTCTGCGACAGCCTTCAGTCAGTCACCCTTCCGGGCAACATCCCAGACATCATGGACACGATGTTCTATGAGTGCGTAAGCCTTAAATCGATCACCATCCCGAAAGGCGTGCGCGTGATCTACAGAGCTGCCTTCAACGGCTGCAGAAGCCTGACATCCCTGATCATTCCGGGCACAGTGGAAGCCATCGGGGAGCGCGCGTTCGGGAGCTGCGACGGCCTGCGGTCAGTCCAGATCGAACATGGCGTAAAAGGAATCGGATATGTTGCCTTCTACGAGTGCCATGACCTGACGATCACTGCCCCGGGCACAGTGAGAATCGTCCAGGAGTCCGCCTTCGCCCAGTGCAGGAACCTGACCATCATATGTCCGCGCGGCAGCACCTTATGGAAAGTATGCGAAGAACACAAAATCGGAAAACTCATCCCTCTCAACTGAAAGGAGACAGGGGTCAGATATCTCCCAGTTCATCGAGCAGCGCCTGGATTTTTCCCATATTGATACGGCATTTTCCTCCTGAGATCCCGACCGGGATCTCATCCCGCATGGTATGCATGCTCAGTTCCACACTGTCCTCGTTCCTGTACACAAAAACTCTTCCGGTTTTTTCATCTATGATCCAGTATTCACGGACGCCGGCTTCCAGATATTTCATTGTTTTCCGCCCGTAATCCATCTTCCGCGACCC
>CADCOP010000273.1 GCA_902803065.1 uncultured Lachnospiraceae bacterium
CTTGTTGACCCGAAGCTTCCGGGAGACGGCTATCCGTTCCGGGAGATCTGCGGCGCTGTTGTAGCCTGGAAACTGATACAGCAGCTGTACCGGCTGTTTGACAGGGCCCCGGATGCTTACCTCGACCTGCTTCCGGCCGCGGCCTTCGCGACAGTCGGCGATGTCATGGACTTAAGAGATGAGAACCGGATCATTGTTCGTTACGGTCTCAAAGCGCTTGAAACGACAAAGCAGTACGGGTTTGCCGCGCTTCGCAGGGCATGCGGACTCGAGGGAAAAACGCTCTCAGCCTATCATATCGGTTTTATCATGGGGCCATGCCTGAATGCCGGCGGACGGCTGGATACGGCCAAGCGTTCCCTTGCACTGCTTATGAGCAGCAGCGCGCAGGAGGCGGAAGCCTTCGCTGCAGAACTTAAGGAGCTGAACGAAGAGCGCAAGGACCTGACGCAGCAGGGCATCGATATGGGCTGCAGCCAGATCGAAGAAGGGACCAGGTACAGGGATAAGGTTTATGTGGTCTACCTTCCCTCTGTACATGAGAGCATTGCGGGAATTATAGCCGGAAAGCTGCGGGAACGCTATAACCATCCATGCATCGTTCTGACTGACGCGCAGGAGCCCGGCATGCTTAAGGGATCCGGACGCTCCATCGAGGCTTATCCCATGTTTGACGGCCTTGTCCGCTGCGCGGACCTTCTGGAAAAATTCGGAGGTCACCCGATGGCGGCAGGCATGTCCCTGAAAAAAGAAAACCTGGAACTGTTCAGAAAAACGCTGAACGAACAGGCGGAGCTTTCTGAGGAGGATTTCAGGAAGAAGGTCCTGATCGATGTGCAGCTTCCGGTCCGGTATCTGACAACGCAGTTTGCAGACGCGCTCTCATGCATAGAACCCTGCGGCAAGGGAAATGAAAAGCCGCTTTTCGCGGAAAAAGATCTTCTGGTCAGGAGGATCGCTGTTATCGGCAGAAACCGGAACGCTGTCAGGCTCCAGCTCGAGGGAGAAGGCGGAGCCGCAATTGAGGCAATGCTGTTTTCAGATCCCGAAGAATTCCTGGGGTATATCCGGGCAAAATTCGGGCAGGAGATGACAGAGCGGGCCCTGCAGGGCAGGGAGAACTCAGTACGGCTCTCAGTAACATATTATCCGCATGTCAATGAATACCGCGGATCCCGGACGCTTCAGATCATCCTGTCAGGATACCGCTGATTCGCTGCAGGAATGATAGCTTGACAACAGATTTGCGCAGGAATAAAATTAGTGGCAGAAAATTTTTATCTCTGGAGGAATTGAGAATGGCAATAACATATAACCACCGGGCCATCGAAGAAAAATGGACGAAAGAATGGGAAGAACACCCTGTGAATGTCGATGACGGAAAGAAGCCGAAATATTACTGTCTCGACATGTTCCCGTATCCGTCCGGAAACGGGCTTCATGTAGGCCACTGGAGAGGCTACGTTATATCGGATGTGTGGAGCCGTTATAAAATGATGCAGGGTTATTACCTGATCCATCCGATGGGGTGGGACGCGTTCGGCCTGCCTGCAGAAAACTATGCAATCAAGACCGGACAGCACCCGGCCATCTCTACCGCAGAGAATATAAAGAATATCAAGCGACAGATCAAGCAGATCGCATCCATCTACGACTGGGACCGCGAGGTCAATACGACTGATCCTGACTTTTACAAATGGACGCAGTGGATCTTCGTAAAGATGTTTAAAGAAGGTCTCGCGTATGAGAAGGAGTTCCCGATCAACTGGTGTCCTTCCTGCAAGACAGGTCTTGCGAATGAGGAAGTAGTTAACGGAAAGTGCGAGCGCTGCGGCAGCGAAGTTACAAAGAAGAATCTCCGCCAGTGGATGCTGAAGATCACAAAATATGCTGACAGGCTGCTGAATGATCTTGACAAGCTTGACTGGCCTGAGAAGGTCAAGAAGATGCAGACCGACTGGATCGGCAAGTCCTACGGCGCGGAAGTTGAATTCCCTGTCGACGGAAGGGATGAGAAGATCACTGTTTACACGACCCGCCCGGATACTCTGTACGGTGCCACCTTCATGGTCCTTGCACCTGAGCATGAGCTGGCAGCATCTCTTGCGACAGAAGAAACAAAGGAAGCAGTGGAAAAATACATTTACGATTCTTCCATGAAATCCAATGTAGACCGTCTGCAGGACAAGGAAAAGACCGGCGTATTCACAGGAACATATGCCGTCAACCCGCTCAGCGGCAAGAAGATCCCGATCTGGCTTTCAGACTATGTCCTTGCTGATTACGGCACTGGCGCGATCATGTGCGTACCGGCGCATGATGACCGTGACTTTGAGTTCGCGACAAAGTTCGGCATCCCGATCATCCAGGTCATCGCCAAAGATGGCAAAGAGATCGAAAACATGACAGAAGCCTATACTGAAGCTTCCGGTATCATGATCAATTCAGGAGACTGGAACGGTATGGAATCTTCTGTCCTGAAGCAGGAAGCACCGCTCATGATCGAGAAGATGGGATTCGGACGCAAGACCGTGAACTACAAGCTGCGTGACTGGGTATTCTCAAGACAGCGTTACTGGGGCGAGCCGATCCCGATCATCCACTGCCCGAAGTGCGGCAATGTTCCGGTACCGGAGGAAGAACTTCCGCTCCGCCTTCCGGATGTAGAATCCTATGAGCCGACAGGCACAGGCGAATCACCGCTGGCAGCGATCACCGACTGGGTCAACTGCAAATGCCCGGTATGCGGCGCTGATTCAAAGCGTGAGACAAATACCATGCCCCAGTGGGCAGGGTCTTCCTGGTACTTCCTCCGTTACGCGGATCCGCACAACAAAGAGGAACTGATCTCGAAGGAAAAAGCGGACAAGTATCTGCCTGTAGATATGTATATCGGCGGCGTTGAGCATGCTGTCCTTCATCTGCTGTACTCCAGGTTCTACACAAAGTTCCTGTATGACATCGGAGTTGTTGATTTTGAGGAGCCCTTTAAAAAGCTGTTCAACCAGGGCATGATCACCGGCAAGAACGGCATCAAGATGAGTAAATCAAAAGGCAACGTTATTTCTCCGGATGATCTTGTTGAGAATTACGGCTGTGATTCCCTGCGTATGTATGAGCTGTTCGTAGGTCCGCCCGAACTTGACGCAGAGTGGGATGACCGCGGTATCGACGGCGTGTACCGTTTCCTGAGCCGGTTCTATAACCTTGTTATGGAAAATAAGGACAAGGATGTGAAGGAAACAAAGGAACTCATCCGCGCAAGGCATAAGATGGTTGCCATGATCACGCAGCGTCTTGAACAGTTCAGCCTGAATACAGTCATCTCCGGATTCATGGAGAGCACGAACAACCTCGTTGCCCTCGCGAAGACGGAGGGCGGTATTGACCGCGCGACGCTTGAGACAGCAGTGCTTCTGCTTGCTCCGTTTGCTCCGCATATCGGAGAGGAGCTGTGGCATGAGCTCGGCCATGCAGAGTCCGTATTCGCGAATGGCTGGCCGGAGTTCGACAAGGAAGCCATGAAGGATGATGAGATCGAGCTTCCGGTACAGGTCAACGGCAAGACAAAGGCCGTGATCCGTGTATCCGCGGACGCATCGAAGGATGAGATCCTCGCTGCAGGAAAAGCAGCTGTGGAAGGTAAGATCACCGGAACGATCATCAAAGAGATCTATGTTCCGAAGAAGATCATCAACATCGTAGCAAAATAATAAAACAGAATAAGCCATAATAAGAACGGCGCATCAAAGCATACAAAGCTTCGGTGCGCCGGTTTTATTATACGGAGCGTTTTTATCAGATCTGTTTCATACGAGAGTCATCCTGGAAATATCGGTATCGATGACCATGGAGTAGTTCGTGTAATACACGACAAAGCCGGGTTTTGCGGCAGCAGGCTTTTTGACTTCCTTTTTCTGCACGTAATCGATCTCAACCTTTCCGCTGGCCCTGTTTTTTGAATAGTAGGCCGCGAGACGGGCTGCGTCCTCGAACGCTGTATCCGGTATGTCGGTCCCCTTATTCTTAAGAATCACATGAGAACCGGGGGCTCCCTTCGCGTGAAACCACCAGTCATTACCGCTGGCAAAACGGAAGGTCAGTTCATCGTTCTGGAAATTATTCTTTCCCACATAAACATCATATCCGTCGGGCGTAACATAGTGGTACGGCTCTGAGGTTATTTTCTTCTTTTTATTCTGGGGGCCTTTGCGCCGCAGGTAACCGGCCTCGATCAGTTCCTCCCTGACCTGGGCGAGGTCATCCTCCGAGGAGGCCATATCCAGAAATGTCTGAATGCTCTCCAGATGATCAAGATCCGCCCTCGTCTCGGCGATCTGGACTGTGAGCGCCTCATACGTCCTTTTTAACTTGCCGTACCTGTCATAATACTTTTTCGCGTTCTCCGCGGCAGTCAGCGTCGGATCCAGAGGAATCGTGACCTCTTCTCCGTTATAATAATTGATCACCTTAAGCTCTTTTGCGCCGGGCCCGGCTTCATACCCGTAGGTGTGGAGCAGTTCGCCCCA
>CADCOP010000274.1 GCA_902803065.1 uncultured Lachnospiraceae bacterium
AAGACCAGTCACCGAATAATCTCAAAATGCAAGGATATCTCATGCGGGTGGTGACTTCCCAGAATGATCTGCTTGAGAAACTGGCTATCTTCGATGCCGGCCTGGATGACCGGATCATTGAGATCGCAAAACTCTTGGTACTGGCAACGGTTAAGCACAATTTCCCGGACATGAAAGGCAACACGGCGCTCTTTAACCGTGAAGGGGATATGAACGAAATCGTCGTGACTTCGGACAGCGGCCGTCAGTGCAGCTCCGAACTTAAAGACAGTATCTATAAGAGCCTTGTTCAGGATTATGGTGAGCGTCTTGGCGAAATCCGCGGGAGCTATCCGATCATAAACCGCAGCTGGGCTGAAGGCTTTCTCGAACTTGAAAAAGGCCGGGACGAAGTGGCAACGGCGTGATGACCGTTATCAGCAAAACCATCCCATTTGTTACTGTTCACTGCTTGGTCAAAGCCAGTAAATAAGCGGGCTCCAGAAAGAGTGTTGTGAAACATTCACAATCTTTTCTGAGCCCGCTTATGCTTTATCCTGAGAATACAGTTTCGACTGTATGATAGATATTGCGATGCTGCATGCGCGCAGTTTCGATAATCGTGAGGGCATCACAGATATGCTGTCCACCGGAGAGGCTCCGAAGGACAACTGCCTGTTTTTGCTTTCGTTTGAACTTTCGAAGTTCCCGCTCGCTGATGTTATTTGTGGGATCCACTTCGGGATGCGACAGGAAATACAGATGTGCATCCTGATATATGCGCATTCTTTTTTGGAGATTAAACCCATCCATGAAGTCTTTTTCGGGAGGATGTTTCTGATATTCTTCCGACGCAGTCGAAAGGATCTTCTCATATTTTTCAGTAAACAGCCTGATTTTTTCTTTGGAAAGGACGCCTCTGCAGTTCTTAAATACATGGATCATCTGCCGGAGAAGGGAATGCATCCGGCGGTGCCAGGACAGCCCGGGTTCATTTTCCATGGCACCGACCAGGTACCGCAGGACATGCGCCAGACATTCCTGATGCCGGGAACCATAAGAGTAGTATGATCTGTCATGATCATGAACGATGGTACCGCGGAAGCCCTTGAGAGGTGTTTTCTCAAGACCATCATGGCCTTTATGCTCCAGATGCTGGTACAGGACAAACTTTTTGTCTGTAGTAAGGATAACAGCTTTTCTGGAACCATTGACGTTACTGACGGTAGCATCCGAATAAAGAACAGAGGCCTGCCTGAGTTTGGAATGGATTCTTGCCCGGTCCGGAAGGGTGGCTTTGGAGAATTCAGAAGAGAGATTACAGATCGTGCCTGTGGAAAGGCGTACGACTCCTCCGGTCATATCGGAAATGCACTGCCGGGTTTTCGAAACAGAGACGTTGTAATAGTTGTTAAGAAGGAATGCAAAAGCTTTTACAGAGGGTGCGTAGTTAACTTTATTTATGACACCTTTCGGGAAGGGCGCGTGGACTTTTGCACCGGTCTTTTTATTTCGAAATATATCGGCGATGAAGTCCTGGACTTCCACAGAAAAACGAATACCGATCAGCTGTTTTGTTATTGTTTTTCCAGTCGGATAAAGGTCCGGATCGTTAAGAAACTGTTCCGGAACGGGCAGATGAACAGGGGCTTTTGTTGCCATCATGGCGGCTGTCGTATGTGGGCGATGTCCCTGCTGCCCACCGGGCTTTTTCCCGGAAGGTTTTCTGCTGTTGGGAATCTTTTTGCGAAACGGAAGCGCCGAGGAAGGAAGGGAGGAATTCTCGAAGCTGGTATTCAGCCGCTTTTCGAGCTTTCGGTTGGTGCCTTGAAGAACACGCAGGTGTTCTTCAGCATCCAGAGCTCTTTTTGTAAGCACTTCATTCTCCTTTTGGAGAGAGGAGATCTTTTCAGTAAGATCCATGATCTGCATTTGGAGATCATGACGGATGCGGTCGGAGATATCGCAGCTTTCCCTCAAAGTCCGATAACGCTTTTCGGCAGTTTGAATGACCTGCTGCAGATGCCGGACATGCCGTTCAAGGTCTTCTTTTTCTTTAGCGGGAAAAGTCCCGTCGGCAAGCTGTTTCTTCAGCTTTTTATTTTCGGCCTGAAGAGAGAGGACCTCTTTCCGTCTGATCTCATAAGCTTCCTTGAGTGTCATACAAGGTACCTCCCTGTGAGAGCGTGTCACATCATGGAACCGTTGATCCGTTCAAGCTCCTTTTGAAGAGCGCGGATCTGCAGCCTGAGCTGCCGTACTTCGTCTTCGAGTTCACGTATATGTTTATCTTTGTCAAGCTCGGGGGAGACAGCAGGCTTTTGGGATTTAGCGCCTTTGTTTCTTCCATCTGTCGGAATGATCTCCCCGGTTTCCGGATCGAGTTTGCCGATAAGAGTTCGTTTGGCGCGGGAGCATTTTTTTTCTTTGTCATAATAGGATTTAGAGTCATAGACATAAGTGATACCGGAGCGTTTATCGAATTGCTTGATGATTGCCATAAAAGACACCTCCCATATGGTTATGGGATAATTATAACACATAACCATGCGAAAAGCAATAGAAAAACGCAAAAAAGGCCGAAATTACGGCATTTTTTGCGGGGGGGCAAGAGAAGAAAAATGGTTATGAGATAGGTGATTTGGCTAACCAGTGAACAGTAACTTTAGCTGAAACAGCTCCGAGCTGTTGTGATTTTCCAACACCTCCGCTGTTACTATATAGACAGAACATGAAACAGGGCTTAAAGCTTAGAGTCAGTACAAACAGGAGGCGGAAATGATGAAAG
>CADCOP010000275.1 GCA_902803065.1 uncultured Lachnospiraceae bacterium
CGACAAGCTTCGTCTCGCGGATCTCATCTCTCCACTTGAAAGCAAATGAATTCCTGGGGAATTTTGCTGTCCGCCCCAGGCTCTCTCCGTAAGCGATATCATCGTACAGCGCAACAAGTCCGTCTGACGGAATGTCATATGTTTTCACTGCTTCCGAAAACCATGCGATATTCTCATCGAGCGTATCCGCAGTCGTCATCCTGTAGGTCACCGTCTCAAAACCCAGGGAGGACAGCCAGTCCATCTCCCTGGCGTGAGAATTCATAAAATCGATCCCATCTGCCTGCACAAGCGAGAACGCGAAAAACCGTACATTTCTGCGGGCCGTAATACTGTTGTTCAGCTGGCGGACCGATCCGCTGCACAGATTTCGCGGATTTTTGTACTGCGCATCCGCTGCAAGCTGCTCATTGATCTTCTCAAAATCAGAGTATGAAATAACAGCTTCTCCGCGAAGTATCAGTTCTCCCGTATACGAGATCCGCAGGGGAAGATTCCTGAATACACGCGCATTGCCCGTAATGACTTCACCGATCTCCCCGTTTCCTCTGGTTACTGCTTTTGACAGTTCCCCGTCTCTGTAAGTCAGGACTACCGTCAGGCCATCCAGTTTCCAGGAAAGAAGCGTTTTCCTGCCGCCGATAAAAGAGCGAAGCACCTCTATATCCTTTGTCTTATCCAGTGAAAGCATGGGCGATGAATGTCTTTCTTTCGGAAGTTCGTCTACTGCCTCAAAGCCGACGCTGACCGTCGGACTGCCCGAAAGGACTATACCTGTCTCCTGTTCCAGGCGCACGAGCTCATCATACAGTTCATCATACTTGAAATTGCTCATGATCTCGCGGTCTTCCTGATAATATGCCCTGGAGGCCTCCCGCAGAACAGCCGCCAGTTCTTTCATTCTCTTAATTTTCTCCTGCATTCCGTCCTGTTCTCCTGTACCTGAATTCCGTATTGTTAGAGGAGCCGGCCAGCTGTTTCTTCAGTTCCTCCAACTCCTGATGTGTAAGTTCTCTGTACTGCCCGCTGGGAAGGTCCCCCAGGCGGATGTTCATGATCCGCACCCTCCGGAGCCGGATCACCTGATAGCCAAAAGCAGCAAACATTCTGCGGATCTGGCGGTTCAGTCCCTGCGTCAGTATCATACGGAATTCGCGCTCCCCCTCCCGGATGATCCTGCATGGCCTGGTCGTTCTTCCAAGCTCCGGAAGATATATCCCCTTCTCCATAAGTCGTATATGTTCGGGTAAGACCGCCTGATCAACACAGACTTCATACTCCTTCTCATGCCCGTTCTCGGATTTCATGATCCTGTTGAGGAGATCTCCTTCATTCGTCATCAGGATCAGTCCTTCCGATTCCTTATCCAGCCGTCCGACAGAAAAGACCCGGTACGGCTCATGGATCAGATCGATCAGCAGTTTATCATCCCATCTGCGGTCTGTTGTGCATACAACCCCGCGCGGTTTATTTACCGCAAGCACTATCTCCCTTTTTCCGGTAATGATGACAGGCTTTCCGGCGGCAATAATGCGTTCCCGGCCGGAGATCTTCATTCCTGTATGCGCTGTGATCCCATCCACAGTCACCTCGCCGCAGGCAATCATTCTGTCCGCCTCTCTCCGCGAACAGACTCCCGCTTCACTCAGATATTTATTCAGCCGGATCTTCAGATCCGTACTTCCGGCAGGCTTTTCCATTCAGTCAGACTCCCATCTGTTTCAAAAAAGAGGCAGCCTTCAGGCTGCCTCAGGATTGCTCCATTATTTAAGCTGCATTGTCCGCAGAAACAAGGTATTCTGCCTTAACATATCCCTCGATCACAGAATCGCCGGACGAATAACTGATCTGAACCCATCCATCCCCGGCATCCTGAATGACTGTCACATTCGTTCCGCTGACGACAACTCCCATGATGTTTGAATTCGTATTGGGTTCCTGCCTGATATTAAGATCAGCGATCGAAGTCATCTCTCCTGCAGATGTGCCGGGTGCTTCCTCTTCTTCCTGCTCTCCGTCATCCGAAGAAGAACTGTTCGACTTCACATACTCACGCAGCTTATCATCGGAAGAAACCGCAGCTTCGTAGGAAGCCTGCACATCCTTCATCAGTGCCTGTACATCCGCGTCTTTGCAGATGTTTGTGATATAATCCGCGACTCCGGAGCTTACCACCTTGAACGGGTATACCTTCAGGCTTCCCGTATCATCCGGCCGCAGATATAAAGCAGCCAGCGTCGGCGCCAGAGTATCAATGTTCGGGACCTTTGCTTCATAGTAGACGAAGACTGCAAGATCTCCCTCTTCCATGCCCTTCTTGGAATATGTGGAAATATTATTGTAGCTCTCGATCATTCCCTGGTTAAGAGTTTCTTTCTCCACCTGAGTATTCCAGGGGCTTACGACAGTTGAGAGGGCTGATGTATCCTTCGCTGCCACAGCACTGAAATACTGTTCAACCAGCGTCAGGACGGCTGTATCATCCTTGACAAGATCCGATGCTGCAGGAGATGCTTCCGCCCCTGTCTGTGCCTGTGCTTCCGTCTGAACTGTACTGTTCGCGGTGTCCGGTCTCTCAGTCACAGCCTCTGTCTGCGTCTGCACGACATTCTGCTGCCCATTGTCATTCTTATGAGAGCCTCTGACCACTCTGAATATAATTCCAACAAGAAGAAGCGCCACCACGATCGCCAGACCAAGCAGAATATATCGCAGGTTATCTGACAGCCACTCCCGAAAATCATCCAGCATTTCTATACCTCCGGCTTTACAATCAACTGAATTACCCAATTCACACAGAACACATCCGGAGGGATTCGAACCCCCGCCACGCGGTACCGGAAACCGCTGCTCTATCCCCTGAGCTACGGATGCACAAGTTTTATCACAAAACTGTACATATATTACCACACTCCCGCATCAAAGTCAAATTGCACAAAAAGATAAAGATACGTGGGGTAAGCAGCGGACCGCAGCACTGTGTATGCCGATACTATAACGCGACTTCGAGCTTTCCCTCCTCTCTGCTGTAATAATAAACACTGTCAGACAATACCTCTTCCGGCTCTACCTGGCTCCTGTTGATCTCACAGACCATATCCCGCAGCGATTGCCTGTCAGCATCCTGATATGCCGGGAGTATAAGGCATTCATGGACCGAACTTGGAAGGATATAATAGTCCCTGCGGATCCTGTCCGCTATGCTTTGAAGCACATGTTCATCTGCCATCCATGCGGCGCCAAAGCACCGCTTAACATTCGAGAGAACATAAAGCGGTACGAAATCATCATCCTCCGGTTCCCCCAGGCCTTCGATCAGCTGCTTCATGCTGATAAATTCCCACGGCAGAAGCTTATTCATATTCTGTACGGCCTGTGCGTCCAGCTGATCAGGCGTGACCTGCCACATCCGCATCAGGTCATTTCTGATCAGAACAGCTGCTGACCCGTATTCACGGCATTCTGTAAAGAAATAATAGATCAGCGACAGATCCAGAAATTCCCTGTGAGGCACATTCTCCAGCAGATGCGCATTCTTCTCCGTACAGACGATCCGGCGGATAATGTGGCTGCGGACCTTCGAATAATCATGAAGAAAACCGACATCCGCGCATGAATTCTTCTTATACCTGCAGTACAGATCCCAGATCCGCTCAAACACCTCATCGAAGGGTTCTCCATCTTTGTACTCTTCATAAAAACTGTTCATATACAATGCCGGAGAGATGTTCACACCGTTTTCCATGACAGATACAGAATCCAGAACAATGCCATTGATCTTCTCCACAGTTCCAATTCTGACGATCGTCTCTCTTCCGAGTTTTTCAAGAAACCTGTCCCTTACCGCGCTGATAAACTCCTGATATTCCAATTTTTCCTTCCCCTTTTCCTGTGAACAGATACGCCGCCATGGCAGGCACGGCGCGTTGATGTGACTGATGATATGGTTTTAGATAAAAAAGATTTGATAAGAAGTGTAATATATGTCTCTGATGCCTTATATAATATCTCATTTTATCTGTAGTGTCAATATGGACATGTCCGGTTTATTGAAGTGCGCACACATACAAAAAAGCCCCGCAGCTCAAAGCGGGACTTTTTTAATATTTTCTGAACAGCAGAGAGCCTTATGCCGCAGCTTATAAAGAGAAGGACCCGGTGATATCAGGACGATTCTGCGGCTGCCCTGCGGACCCGGCAAATTGCTTCCTCAAGTATCGCATGAGGATCATTTCCCTGAATATCGAGGCCTTCCGCCTTAAATACTTCAAAGCATCCGTTTCCCGTAAATGCGGCGATATTCCGAAGGTAATCGGTTCCGCCGTCGGCTCCCGGCGCTATATAACCTCCCGACGTCGTCAGGAAGATCATCCTGTCAAAATGAGCCTTACCCTCAAACCCGGTATCTGTGCATACGAAGGTCAGGCCTTCCACGCAGATGTTTTCAATATAGACCTTCAGCAGAGACGGGATCGACAGATCCCAGTAAGGTGCGCCGATCACGATTCTGTCAGCTTCACAGTACTGTCTGGCCCAGCGGAACATTTCATCCGTATAATCTCTTTTCCGGTTCAGCTCGGCGCGCCTGTCCGCTGTTTTCTCATCGATCCACTTCAGCGGCTCATCCGGAAGATACAGATGTTCTATCTGTGTGCCGGGATGATTCGCCAGGTATTCATCCAGATATGCTCTGCACAGTTTTTTCGTTCTGGATACATCTTCATTTCTTATACAGCAGTCAACAAACAGAAGTTTTCTCATCTTTATCTCCAACGTCATATATTTGGTATCTGCCAGTCGATCGGTTCGATTCCGTTCTCTTCCAGAAAACGGTTTGTCTTTGAAAAGGGCCTGCTTCCGAAAAATCCCCTGTAGGCCGAAAGGGGGCTTGGATGAGGCGCTTCCAGAATGAGATGCCGCGGGTTATTCAGCATGGCTTTTTTTGCCTGCGCTGGCCTCCCCCATAATATGAATACGATGGGACGGTCCTGCTCATTGAGAATGCGGATCGCCGCGTCCGTGAACTCCTCCCATCCGATGCCCCTGTGCGAAAAAGCTTCATGCGCTCTAACGGTAAGGATCGTATTCAGAAGAAGAACGCCCTGCTGAGCCCATTTTATCAGATAACCGTTATTCGGTATATAGCAGCCAAGGTCATCATGCAGTTCCTGATAAATGTTTACCAGAGAAGGAGGGATCTCTATATCCGGCTGTACGGAAAAGCACAGCCCGTGGGCCTGCCCGGCTCCGTGATAAGGGTCCTGCCCCAGGATCACTGCCTTGACTTTCCTGAGAGGTGTAAGAGCAAATGCGTTGAATATATCCTCCGATGGGGGATACACAACATGGTTTGTATACTCTTCAACGACCTTCTGATACAGTTTTCTGTAATAAGGTTTGGAAAATTCCGGCTTTAACGGTACCAGCCAGTCATTACTGATCGCCGCCATAACTGATCTCCTCTCTGCGAATGCTGTTCTCTATCTGTCACATTCTTACAGTAATGCCCCGATCCGAAAGATACTGCTTCAGATCACGTATCTCCAGTTCTTTATAATGGAACAGTGATGCAGCCAGGACAGCATCGGCTCCTCCCTCCGTCAGCGCATCGTAAAAATGTTCCTTAGTTCCTGCACCGCCGGAAGCGATGACCGGAATATCGACTGCGTCGGCAATAGCGCGAGTGAGTTTCAGGTCATATCCGTTTTTTGTTCCGTCGCAGTCCATGCTTGTCAGAAGGATCTCACCGGCTCCGAGTTCTCTTGCCCTGACAGCCCATTCCACAGCATCTATGCCCAGGTTCACTCGTCCGCCGTTCTTGTATACGTCCCATCCGCTCCCGTCGGCTCTTTGTTTTGCGTCGATAGCTACCACAACGCACTGACTGCCGAACTTTTCAGCTGCTTCACGGATCAGCCCAGGGTTCATGAGAGCTGCGGA
>CADCOP010000276.1 GCA_902803065.1 uncultured Lachnospiraceae bacterium
ATCATTGCCCTGGCGGATGAAAACGATATTTCCCTTGTGTTTTTTGTTGCGCCTTATATCATCAGCTCCAGCGAAATGCGCACCTTCAACTCGATCAAGGCCTATTCGGCAGAAAAAAACATACCTTTCTTTAATTTCAACGAGATCTATGATCAGATCGGTCTGGATTACTCACAGGACCTGCGCGAGCGCAGCCACCTGAACAATTACGGAGCGGAAAAGGTGACCGATTTCCTCGGAGAATTCATCAGCCGTACCTGTCCCCTGCCGGACCGCCGGGGCGAAAAAAAGTACTCTCTCTACGAACAGATCAGCGAAAACTGGGACAGAGATGTGTATTTCCACGAGCTCACCCTGGAAACCGAACTCGGTAAATATATTGGGATCCTGCAGCAGGCAGGAGCATCCTATGCCATCCTGCGCTATGACCAGTCGGTGGAAAACGTCCGGCTCATCGATGAGAT
Organism: uncultured Lachnospiraceae bacterium; assembly: GCA_902803065.1. Lineage (GTDB taxonomy): Bacteria > Bacillota > Clostridia > Lachnospirales > Lachnospiraceae > Merdiplasma. Next base: position 465 of record CADCOP010000276.1, read on the forward strand.
CCTGCAGGAGCACATCTCAACAGAAGCCGCGGATTGGATCCTCGCCCATGAATACTATTCCAGCACCGGCTATGTCCACGGCGTCAGCTACCTGTCCGACTCCGTAGTACTTCATAACCGCGATCTTTATGTGGACGCAGTCATGAAAGTCCCCGGCCCCACAGACACGCTCTCACTCTGGGTCGTCAGCACAGACCCCCGGACCGGAGAACTGGCGGAAATAGGCAAATTCGCGCGGGAAGGCAGCACCTTTATCAAAGTAACAGCAGAACACGGAAACACCACCGTCACAGACAACTAGGGGACAGGGGATATTTGACTTATGAAAAAACAATGGTGGCACGGCAGAACTGCCATGCAGATCTACCCGAAGAGCTTTTACGACGCAAACGGCGACGGGACTGGCGATCTTCGGGGCATCATAGAAAAACTTGATTATATTAAAAGCATTGGCGTAGATATCATCTGGATCTCTCCCATCTACCGCTCTCCGTTTGTCGATCAGGGCTATGATATTTCTGATTATTATCAGATCGATCCGGGGTTCGGGACCATGGAGGACATGGAGGAGCTGCTGCGCGAGGCAAAAAAGCGGGATATGTACATCCTGATGGACCTCGTTGTCAATCACTGCTCCAGCGAGCATGCGCTGTTCAAAAAGGCCCTTGCGGATCCGGAGGGCGAATACGGCCAGTATTTCTATTTCCGGAAAGGAAAAGGAAACGGGCAGCCGCCCTGCAACTGGCGCGCGTACTTCGGCGGCAGCGTGTGGGAAAAGGTTCCCGGGCAGGATGACCTCTGGTACCTGCATCTGTTTGCGAAGGAGCAGCCGGACCTTAACTGGGAGAATCCGGCGCTGCGCAGGCGCGTCTACGACATGATCCGCTGGTGGCTGGAAAAAGGCCTGGCCGGCTTCCGCATCGATGCGATCATCAACATAAAAAAAGACCTTTCCTTCAGGGATTATCCCGCAGACAGAGATGACGGGATGTGTTCTGTCCACAACATGCTCAAACATGCTTCCGGCATAGGCGATTTTCTTCTGGAGATGCGCCATGAGACCTTTGACAGGTATAATGCCCTTGCCATCGCGGAAGCTTTTGACATCAAAGACGGTGAGCTTCCCCTGTTTGTCGGGGACGACGGCTACTTCTCTTCGATCTTCGATTTCAGCACCGAAGGCCTGTGCAAGAGCCGCCGGGGCTATTTTGCTTCCGGCCTTCCCTCTGTCACTGAAGTCAGGGATACTCTCTACAAAAGCCAGGCTGAGATGGGCGATCACGGGTTTTTCTGCAACATCATCGAGAACCACGATGAGCCCAGAGGCGCCAGCCGCTACCTTCCGGTTTCCGGCCAGAATGACGCCGGCAAAAAGCTGCTCGGACTGCTGATGCACATGCGCCGGGGCATGCCGTTCCTCTACCAGGGTCAGGAGATCGGGATGATGAACTATCCGTTCCGAAACATAGACGAGATCGAAGATATAGGAACGCTGAATGAATACCGCGTGGCTCTCGCCGCCGGTCTTTCAGAAGATGAGGCTCTCGCCGCTGTATCCCTATTCTCCCGTGACAATGCCCGCACGCCTGTCCAGTGGAGCGATGATCCCCAGGCAGGATTTACGACTGCGGATACCCCCTGGTTCCCGGTCAATCCGAACTACCGGGAGATCAATGTCCGCGCCCAGGAGAAGGACCCCGATTCTGTCCTGAACTTCTACCGCTCTCTCGGAGCGCTGCGAAAGGATCCTGCATATGCCGAAACCATCGTATACGGCACCTTTGAACCGGTCCTTCAGGAATACAGCGATCTGTATGCATTCTTCCGCCGCAGCGCCGGAAAGCAGCTCCTGGTCCTTGGAAATATGAGTGAAAAAGAAGTGACGGTCCCGGTTCCCGCTGAGTCCGGGGATCCGCATAAGGATCTGAAGGTCGTTCTGAACAACCTGAAACACCTGGAAATACAAAAAAACAGGATCACTCTCGCTCCGTGGCAGGGTGTGATCCTGGATGTGACATAAATATCCCCTCAGATGTCTGCCCGTTCACTGATACCACGGTACATGATCAGGGTTGC
>CADCOP010000277.1 GCA_902803065.1 uncultured Lachnospiraceae bacterium
ATCGCCTGATACTCTGTCGGATTTGATATAGATGGAAATAAGTTCAGCGGTGAAGAACTTCATTGATATATCGATTTTGCCATTTAAAGTGCTATAGGGAAGATTGCATTCGAGGTTGATGGCACAACCTGGCACAGTCCGGAAAAAGAATCAAGTGAAAAAGAGGTGAATGGAGCTATGTCAAACTTTTCATTTTTAGAAGAGAGATTTCCTGCTCTTGCTGATTTTGAAAATCTTGCGGAACAGTACTGCTATAAGAGAATCCGCTTTATGTCGGGAGTATTTCTTTTGGCTGTTCTGTTTTTCACTGCGCCGGTATATGCAAATAAATTGTCAGATGTGATGGATTCTGACACGTGGTGGGAAGAAGCGGATAACCTGCTTCTGGAAGAGGACGGAACACTGCGCAAAGATGCCGGGAAACAGGTGAAGAAAGCGTGGAAAAAACTGAAAGCAGGAGAAAGCGAACGCTTCCGCCTGGCATTGAAGGTACAGGAGTACGTAGAAAAAGGCTTTGACGCTGCTCTTGCCGCGCAGTATGCGGATGATGCTCTTCTCACGACAGATTACGGAGCACTTTATCTTAAGATGGATGACACTGATGTATCAGGCGCTCAGGAGAGTTCAGAGTCTGATCAGCCCGCTGTTCCTTACACCGATGAGACAGACGCGATCTCAGAATTAATTGCCTGCCGCAGCCAGGCTGACCTTGAGGAGATCTTTGCCCGCATCCTGGAATCAGCAGACGGGACGAAAAGAAAGGTTCGTCTGTTAGAAGCGATGGGTCAGGTACTGCAGGGAGAAACAAAAGAAACGGTGCTTCCTTTTGCAATGCAGGCGGAGGAAGCAGACTGGGACGGAGCGTACCTTCTTCACCTGGTCTGGACGCCGGATGAGTCTCCCGCAGATACGGCGGCATCCTTGTGTGCCATGGAAGATGATCCGCAGCGGTCTTTGCTTCTCGAAGCCGCCGGGATATCCTTTCAGGATACGGATGAGATCCTGCAATATATATCTTCCTGTATGCAGATGGGAGTAAAGCCTTCTGCATGTTATCCGGAGGGGGTCATGCTTTCTCTTGACTTATCCAATCTGAATCAGCATACCGTCAGCCGGGCAGACATAGATCAGACAAAGCTGCTGGTCCTGAGCCGGACCGAAGAAACACCGCAGCCGTCAGAGATCATCATTTTGGAAGCGTCCGATCATAATAACCATCCGGACCCGGAAGACTGCAAGGTTCAGCTGGAGACGGCGTGGATGGATACGATCCCTGCGGAGTACATTCCTTCCTCTTTGGAAGAGTTAAATACGATCCTTCTCATGGATAATCAATATTACAGGGACGGGACGATTACCGTGGAGTCAACCGCTGCGGTGGGCGAAATGACAGGGAATCCTTCCACGAAGGAGTATCGGACGTATAGTACAGTACAGGTCAATTCCTGCTTTGACTGGCCGTCGCAGTCCCTGCTGTATTCGTTCAGCGGACATTATACGGCGCCCCCTGAGATTCCGGAGGAAGACAAAAAGGAGATCAACTATGGTTTTGTGATGACGCCGGGCATTGTTCAGAAATATTATAAAGCGGATATGGATCCAGTCTGGGCCTCGGACAATATGCAGGAGCATCTGAATGTGCTGGCGCAAAACGGCTGGAACACTGAAATACCATCCGAAACTGACAGGTTTTCAGCCATTTCGGAAGGTGACTGGGATCATATCATTCAGGAGTTTTACCCGGGACGAGCGGGATGGCTGAATGAAGACCAGTTTTCAGTACAGACGAAATCAGACCGGATAGAACTCAACTGGGCATCCTTTGCCGGGACGGATATATGCGACAGTTACTATGTAATATTCTGGAAGATTGCAGACGGTTTCCGTTATTACTGGCAGGTGATTTCTCCCGGAGAGAGTATGAACTATACTTTCGCAGCCATGCCCGGCTGCAACTATCAGATTGGAATCTGGCAAGGTGCACAGACACAGCCGGTCGTGGATGGCAGCATGGAGTATTATACAACAGAAGTATTGTTTGAGGCGATTTCCGTCACACCTGCGGATGCAGGCGTGACAGTCGGAGAGTCTTTTATTCAGGTGCAGCATGGCGAAGAAAAAGAACCACTGGAAGG
>CADCOP010000278.1 GCA_902803065.1 uncultured Lachnospiraceae bacterium
CGAGGAAGGCGGCCAAGAAAAAGTTGCAAAGCAAGCTTGGCCGCCCGTCCGGAAGAATTCGAGGCGAGGAAGGCGGCCAAGAAAAAGCCGCAAAGCAAGCTTGGCCGCCTGTCCGCTGGATGAGCCGGATTGGATACGTATAGGATAGGAAGAATTCTTCCGGCATACAAAGCCTGCTGAATATGCTATAATAATCCACACCCCTGCGGCGTGGGAAGCCACATCCCTGCGGCATGGGAACGGCTCCGAATACGGCACCTGAAAAGGAGCGTGGGAATGGCTCCTGATACAGCGCCGGGGGCAGGTTTACCGCAGTTACCAATCAGTTCAGAGAACAGGTACGAAAGAGACAAGTCATATGGTCATTTACACAGAACAGGATAAATATCTGGACAGGGCAGAGCGTCTGGCTGACGAACTGGGGGCGCGGATCACCCGGGACAGGTCAGATGCTGAGGCGCAGGACGTTTTTCTGCTGATTGATGAAGAAGGGATCGCCCTTGCCGGCGGCGGACTTACCCTGCGCGCTGACCTGACAGGCATGCTGCCCAGAATCAGGACGTCTAACCTGCGGGGGGAACTCCTCGTGCGGGCCGCTAAGATCCGCGGCGCAATGCAGAATGCGGCGGGAGAGCAGCGCGTTCTGCGAGCTGTGGACGCGACAGCAGGCTTCGGAGAGGATTCCCTTCTCCTTGCCGCTGCCGGTTTTTCAGTCCGGCTCTATGAATATAATCCGGTCACAGCAATCCTGTTGGAGGACGCGCTGCAGAGGGCGTCACAGGTACCGGAGCTTTCGGATATCGTCTCGCGCATGGAGCTTGTAAAGGAAGACAGCGTTAAAGCCATGCCTCAGCTGGGGCAGCTGGGCATTGTTCCGGATGTGATCCTTCTTGATCCCATGTTTCCCGCCCGCCAGAAGAGCGGACTGATCCGGAAAAAGCTGCAGCTCATCCAGAAGCTTGAGAAGCCCTGCGCCGATGAGGAGGCGCTTGTGAAGGCAGCTCTCGCAGCGCATCCGAAAAAGATCGTGATCAAGCGTCCCGCAAAAGGTCCTTATCTTGCGGGGATTCGGCCGGGGTATTCAATCGAAGGAAAAGTGATCCGGTATGACTGCATCGTGCCGCCTTCACAGCCAATGTAGAAAATATGAGCCGTCACCGCTGATATGTACATGAAAAAGCAGGAAATCGCGGCAGCCCAACAGCTCTGTACCCGGTAAAGAGGATGGAAGAATGAATATGAGTAAAGGAAGAGTCTATGGAGTGGGCGTCGGTCCGGGAGATCCGGAGCTGATGACGGTCAAAGCGCTCCGGATCCTGCGGGAAGTGGATGTGATCGCGGTTCCGGGAAGAAAGCCGGAGGAATCGGCGGCATACCGCATCGCCGTGCAGATGGTTCCGGAGATAACCGGAAAAGAGATCGTGGCAGTCAGCATGCCGATGGTCAAAGACCGGGAGGTCCTCCGCGCAGGTCACAGGGCAGCGGCGGAGAAGATAAAAAAATACCTCTCCGAAGGGAGAGATACTGCATTTATTACGCTGGGCGATCCGTCCATATACAGCACATTCACCTATCTGGAACCGTATCTGCGGGCAGAAGGCTATGATACGGAGATCATCAGCGGCGTTCCATCTTTCTGCGCCGCAGCCGCGCGTCTTCATGTGCCTTTGGCACAGTGGGATGAACCGCTGTATATTCTGCCTGCCGTTCATCAGGCCGGACAGCCGCTCCCCGGGAATGGAACAAGCGTGTTTATGAAAGCCGCAGGCAGCATGCATGATCTGAAAGATATGCTGAAAAAAGAGCACAGAATCGCGGCGGCCGTGGAAAACTGCGGACTCTCCGGGGAAAAAGTGTATGGCTGCGTGGATGAGATCCCCGATGACGCGGGGTATTTTACGCTGGTCATAGCCCCTCCCGAAGAGCGCTCCATGTCGTGATGATGCCGTGTCGAACCGGGATATTCCGCTACCGGATCAGCTGCTCGCCAAGCAGAACGATCAGGGGGATCGTAACCATGGATGCGACGGTCGTAAGAGCAAAGATCTCGGAAGCGTACAGGTGGTTTTTGTTAAACCGGATCGCGAACATGGTGCATGATGCTGCGGTCGGGCATGCGGCGAGTACAAGGGCAGTCATATATATGTAGGGCTCTCCCGGAAGGAGAGAGAGGACCAGGGTCAGGATGACCGGGATGACCAGGAGCTTAAGCGCGATCACCAGGTAGATTCCGCGGCTCTTCAGGGCTTTAAGGATATCCGTGCCCGCAAGAGAAACTCCGGCGATGATCATGGCCATGGGAGTATTCATGTCAGAAATATACGCAATCGTATCCTTCAGGATCGGATGCACGGGAATATGAAAAAGGAATATGCAGAGGCCTGTGAGCGCCCCGATCACAACGGGCGAGAGCAGGCCTTTTTTTATCTGTTTCAGCGAAGTGTCCCCGGTGATGAGTATAAGTCCGTGCGTCCAGGTAATTACGTTAAATACCATCAGGTACACTGAAACGAGCATGATGCCCTTGCTTCCGAAAAGGCTGTTGACCAACGGGATGCCTATGAAGCCGCAGTTGGAATAGACAGCAGAAAAGCGCTCTACGCTGTAGTCCGGATTGCCTTTTTCCCTGATCGCAAAATGAGCCAGAGGGATCGCAATCACATGTGTCAGGACGCAGACCAGCGCTGTAATGAGCAGCGCAGGCATGATCCCGGAATCAAATTCCTGCAGGAAAGCGTTGACAAGAAGCAGAGGGTTGATGAGCATCAGCAGAATGTTGGACAGGGTGCGGTTACCCTGCGAATCGATCAGGCCGCATTTACTGCAGATGACGCCAACCATCATGAGAAGAAACATTTTTATGATCTGAATCGAAATAAGCTGGAACATTTTTTCTCCTTTTACATGTAAGCCGATCCCCCAAGGGGGAAAATCATGCTCATTATTGCACCGGAAAGCAGTACTGTCCAGCTCTTTTAAACCTTTCCCTTTCACTTTTTCAAAGACAGATGCCGCATACCGTCTTCCCAGAGTACCTGACTGTGCAAATTGAACTAGGCCTTATTCCCTCCTTTGTCGGAAACAGACAAATTGTTTCCGAGATGTCTTAATTGTATAAAATTGGCAGATATTTTACGAAAAACAAAATGCACAAAAGAATGACTGATATTGGCCTGAATAGTGTCATAATACGATGAAAGTGTAAAAACCCATTGTGTAATATTGACATTACAGGAGCGTGATGATACTATCAATCTATCAAAACAACCAATTGTATCCAATATCCGATAGCCAATAGCCAAAAGCAAAGAGCTTTGAACTGTCGGGTTTGGGCAAATCCAAAGGAGGACTACAAATGAAGAGAACTATCGTTGGTATCCTTGCAGCAGCAGCTCTTGGAACAGCAATGCTTGCAACCACAGCTCTGGCTGATCTTTCCGCAGCAACAGATGTTCCCCTGGAAGACCTTCCGGTTTCAGGAATCGGATGCATGATCACAAGTGATGTGAAGGCAAACGAAGAGTACAAGATCGGTTATATCGCAAAGAACACCACAAATCCGTACATGGTAGCGCAGGGCGAAGGCGTTGCCAAGGCCGGCGAAGACATGGGATTTGAAGCAATCGTTCAGGCTCCGACAACAGCTGACTCTGTAGAAGAGCAGGTTAAGCTGATGGAAGACATGATCACACAGGGCTGCAACGCGATCATCGTTCACTGCGCAGACTCC
>CADCOP010000279.1 GCA_902803065.1 uncultured Lachnospiraceae bacterium
CGAGCGGCTGCTTCCGCTGACCAATAAGACGCCGAAGCCGCTGATCGAGGTAAATGGCAGGAGAATGATAGAGACCGTTATCGAAGCGCTTCGGGAAAACGGGATCAGTGATATATATATTGTCGTCGGATATCTTAAAGAACAGTTCGGATATCTCGTGGAGAAATATCCGGGAATCCGGCTGATTGAAAATCCTTATTATGAGCACTGCAATAACATTTCTTCACTGTACATGGCCAGGGAATATCTGGATGACTGTATGATCCTTGATGGGGACCAGATCATTTACAACCCATCTGTTCTGGCACCGGATTTCGAGCGATCGGGATACAATGCGGTCTGGACAGAGGAAGAGACCTCGGAGTGGCTCATGACAGTGGAGGACGGAATTGTCACTTCATGCTCCCGCACCGGCGGAAAGGGAGGATGGCAGCTTTACAGTATCAGCAGATGGTCCTCAGAAGACGGAAAACGCCTGCGGAAGCATCTGGAAGCGGAATTTGAACAGAACAAGAGAAGAAAAATATACTGGGATGATGTTCCGCTCTTTTGTTATCCAAAGGAGTATCAGCTGGGCATATGGCCGATGAACAGGGATGATGTCGTTGAAATCGACAGTTTAGAAGAACTGGAAAAAACGGAGATTAGAGAAAAAGAAAAAAAGAAAAAAGGCAGTAGATCTGCCGGCGGTGCCGCAGAAATTTTGGGACTAGTGGCTGCGGTTCTGTTCAGCGCGGGCCAGAATCTCATGTTCCAGATCAGCTGTCTGCCTGATGAACCGGTACGAAAACTGGTCCGTGACGCGACGCCGCTGTCTGCCGGAATCAGTATCTTGATACTGTTTACAGTCAGTATGCTGCTGAAGCTTCTGGCAGGAAAGTGGGGTACCGCACTGTTTTTGGGATCCATCCTCATGACCGTCTGGGCAGCTGCCAATTATTTCACCATTCTTTATCACGGCGCGCCGCTGTTTGTGAGTGAACTCAAGAGTGCGGGAACAGCAATGGAAGTCATGGGAACCTATGAATTTGGCTTTGATCCCCCGGTCAGAAAGATCATTATAATAGGAGGAATAATGATCGCTTCCGCAGCAGTCTTGATGTACTTGGAACGGAAGATGCGCCGTTACACCGCACGTAAATTCCTGGGCGCTCTGGCGGCGACTGCTGCCTGTCTGGCTGCTCTCTATGTGCTCTTGTTTTCGCCCTATCAGGTAAAACCGACGGACGCGATCGGATGGAGATGGGTGACCGGGATCAGGAGATTCGGATTTCCCGCATGTGCAGTGGAGGACGTGGAAAAGACGATAAACAGTTTGAAGATACCAGCAGGGTACAGCACAGAAATAGTCAGCAGTTATGAAGCGGATGTAACCAAGGGAACAGCAGAGCAGTATCCGGATATTATTCTGATCCTGAATGAATCGTTCTATAACGTCAATGATCTGGTCGACACCAAATCGGACACAGACTGTATGCAATGGTTTTATGGGATTGAAAATGCATTGTACGGACATTCGGTCGTATCCAGTATCGGCGGAGGAACGAACAACTCGGAGTTTGAGTATCTGACTGGAAACTCGATGGCTCTCTTGAGAAATTATGCTCCCTTTAATTACTATAATTTTGAACTGAATAAGGATAATTATGTGACTTATCTGAAAAAACTCGGTTACACGTCTGCCGCGCTTCACTGCGGCCTTGAGACGAATTACCGCAGAAATGTTGTTTATCCGCAGCTGGGCTTCGACAAGATCGTGATGGGAAGGGAAAATTTCAACCATCATGAGTTTAAATACGGAAAACGTAAAGTGACCGATTCGGACAATTATAAAGATATGATCGACTGCTATGACAGCATGGATGAAGGTCCACGGTTTGTGTATATGCTTACCTATCAGAATCACGGCGGCTATAGAACAAATGATGATGATCTCGATGTGGTGCATGCGTCAAAGGACTTTGGAAAGCTGACAAGTGAAGTCAACGAGTTCATGTCGACGATCTATTATTCGGCCAAAGCTTTTAAGGAACTCACCGACTACTACGCAGACGCAGACAGACCGGTGATCATCTGCATGGCAGGAGATCATGCGCCATCTTTTGTGAGCAAACTGCAGAACGACAGCCTTACAGAGGAAGAGATCTCGATCAGGTCCAAAGCGGTGCCCTATGTGATATGGTCAAATTATGAGATTGACACAGACGGCTTTGCCTATAATGACTACGTGACTGAATTTGAGCTGATGGCGCTGGTCCTGAAAATGGCAGGCATGCCCATGACGCCCTATCAAAAGCAGATCCTGGATCTGCAGGAGGCAGTACCGGTACTGACAAGCGACGGCATGTGTATGGATCGTGAAGGAAAGATCGTTCCCTATACGGAATCAGAAAGCAGGGCGGCTGTTGAAAAATATTACAACATGGAATACAACACACTGAAGCATGGGAATGATTATAGGGAGGAATTGTTCACAATACCGGACTGAACGCTCTGAATGGAAGTACAAACAGAAGCTGCGAAAGAGACAGAATATCGGAGAAAGCTATGGAAAACAAAAGCAATCGTTATGTGAAAGAACGCATCGATCCGGCGACGACGATCTACCCCTTTGCCGCGATCCTGGCGCTGTGTCTTTTCTTTATCATAGACCCGGAAGGATCTACGAACGCACTGAGTGTGATCAGAGGATTTCTGGGCAATGAG
>CADCOP010000280.1 GCA_902803065.1 uncultured Lachnospiraceae bacterium
CAGGCGATCGCGAGATACAGCGCCAGAACCATAAATACGATCCATTCACCTGCCAGAGTCCTGGGATCAAGACTGCCGAAGGCTATACTCTGTATGACCAAGGCCGCAAGCAAAAGCCAGAACGCAAGCCAGCATCCGTTATGTTCTATCCTGAGAAGCTCCAGTTCCTGCATCTCATCCAGATTATTCTTCATCTTCTTCATCTTCTTCATTTTCCTCTTCCTCCCAGAAAATATCATTTAATGTAACGCCAAGTGCTCTGCAGATCTTATTGCAAAGTTTTATGGATGGATTAAACTCCCCTGCTTCGATCAGTCCGATCGTCTGTCTGGTTACGCCTGCTTTTTTAGCGAGCTCCGTCTGCGACATCTCTATCTCTATCCGCCGGAATTTCATCTTCAGATTTCGCATCCAATCCCTCCTCTCAATCCGCTGATCGGCTTCTGTGATGTTAAGTATATATTGCATTTGCAATCTTGTCAACTATATTTTGCATTTGCTCTTTTTATCGGGCATTCCCTTTATTTCATTGTACCGTTGCAGAAGGTATTTCTCAAGGCGGGATCCGGACATGGCGATCCCCCTTTACACTGCCCTCTGCAGCATGCTATAATCCGGTGTGGAAAGGAAGAAAAGCACGCAGCCGCGTGCAGGGAGAGAAAAGATGGTGAAGACGCGAATTTGATCCGGCAATTACAACGCAATGTTAACCACAGGTCCTCCGGGGCCTTGTTTGCGTACGCCAGACGGATTCTGTTCCCGCCGCCCGACCCTGCAGGCAAAGTGTGCTCTTTGTATGCATAAATGACGGTATGACGGCCCCTGTCTGCATGCGCAGGCAGGAGCCGTCTTTGCGCCTTTACGCCTGGCAGCTGAACCGTCCGCCCCGGAGAAGAGTCTTATACAGGAGCAGATACATTTATGAATCATCTGGAAGAAAAAAAGAATACGCCATCTGCCAAGCCTCTCTGGACACGGGATTTTACCATCATCACTGTCGGAAGCGTCATTTCCATGTTCGGCAACGCCCTGTCCGGATTTGCCATGAGCCTGATGGTCCTGGATATTTCCAATTCTACGTTTCTCTACGCAATCTACATCGCCATGTACACGCTGCCGCAGCTGATCGTTCCCATTTTTTCGGGCGCGGTCCTGGACCGGTTCTCAAGGAAGAAAACGATCTATACACTGGATTTTATCAGTGCGTTTCTCCACGTACTGCTGGCCATCCTTCTTGGCACGGGATGGTTTTCCTTTCCGGTATTTGCGTTCTACTGCTTTATCCTGGGATGCATCCAGAGTACCTACATGGTCGCCTATGAAAGCTTTTATCCGATGCTGATCAGTGAGGGAAACTTTCAGAAGGCATACTCCATCGCGAGTGTCCTGGAGACCATCTCCACCGTCATGATCCCGGTCTCTGCCTTTCTGTACCGGCGGTTCGGCCTCTCACCGCTCCTTGCGGTCAACGGCCTGTGCTTCTTTCTCGCCGCCGTCATGGAAGTACAGATCAAGGCAGATGAAGAATACATTCAGAAACAGAAGGAAACCGTCTCCTCAGCCACATACGGACGCCAGATGCTCACCGACATCCGGGAGGGATTTTCCTATCTTTCCCAGGAAAAAGGACTGCTGGCTGTCGCGGTCTACTTTGCCTTTTCCGCCATCTGCGGCGGCGTCTCAGCAGTACTCGTACTGCCATGGTTCAAGGCCACGTTTGAAAACGGGGAATATATCTATATGCTGGTATGGGGGATGTCCATCGTCGGAAGGGCGATCGGAGGGATGATCCATTACAGGGTCTCCATTCCGGCAAAATACAGATACGCGGCAGCGCTGACCGTATATATTGTTATCTCGATCGCGGAAGGAGTCTATCTCTTCACTCCGGTACCGGTCATGATGCTCCTCTGCTTTATCGTAGGAATCGGCGGCGTGACCAGCTATACCATCCGGATCTCGGCAACGCAGAGCTACGTGCCAGACGAGCGGAAGGGAAGGTTCAACGGAGCATTCAACACCCTCTCCACAGCCGGTGCTCTGGTCGGAGAACTGCTCGCGGGAACGCTGACAAAAGTCATCTCCGAGCGCATACTTCTTCTGATCGTTATGCTCCTGTGCGCGCTCGCCGCAGCTGTAGTCATCGGCGGCAGCCACCGGGAAGTGTCCCGGATCTATAACCGCCAGTAAGTCGAAAGAAAAGAAAGGATTCCCGATATGCCCAGAAAAAAAGACCGCAACACCCGCGGACGCATTATTGCCGCTGCCTGGAAGCTCTTCTATGAGAAGGGCTATGACGGCACGACCGTGGAAGATATCGTCTTCGAGTCGCAGACATCCCGCGGCTCCTTCTACCACTATTTTCAGGGGAAGGATGCCCTGATCGGTACGCTTGCGTACCTGTTTGATGACAAGTATGAGCAGCTTGCGAAGGAGATTACTCCTGATTCTCCCGCCATAGAAACCTTGATCCGGCTCAATCACGAGCTGTTTGCCATGATCGAGGAGAGCATATCCATTGAGCTGCTGACAAGACTTCTCGCCACACAGCTGACGGCCCAGGGCGAAAAACACCTGCTTGAGAGCGGGCGTTTTTATTTCAGACTCCTGCGAAAGATCGTTCGCAGCGGGCAGAAAAACGGCCAGCTGCGAACGGATATGACAGAGAGTGAGATCGTTCACTGCTACGCTATGTGGGAGCGCGCACTCATGTATGACTGGTGCCTGAACGGAGGCGACTATTCCCTCGTCTCCCGGACCGAACAAATGACTCCTGCGTACATGCAGATCTTTGCG
>CADCOP010000281.1 GCA_902803065.1 uncultured Lachnospiraceae bacterium
GCTGCCGCGCCATCGGCAAAGCGTGGTTTCCTACCTGCAATACAGACTGATCATGCGGTTGATAACTGCAAGGTTAATGGGCGTACTGACAGTCTCCATGGAAAGTACCAGTTCTCTCCAGGGATATATGCTGTTTGCTTCATACAGACGTATCCTCTGAATCGCATTAGTGCAGTATTCAGGATCGTCCATCATCCCCAGGTGTTCCCAGTAGATCTCCTTCCTGTCCTCCATTCTGAGAATGGTGAAATCAGGATGGAAAACCATTCCGCCAAGTTCCAGAGGGCATTCGTATTTATACGGAATGCCTGCCCTATACAACGCATCCGCAATCATCACTTCTGATTTTGACCGCACCCGCTCTCCCCTGCTTGTAAAATGCTCCGGCGTATTGTCCAGAAATGCCTTAGGCTCATAGGGCTGCTCCTCCCAGTCTCTTCTGTATTCCTGATCCGGGAGTTCCACAGGAATAATGTATCCTTTTCTTACATCTGACTGTATGACATAAGCTGTCTTTAACGCCTCAGGGTCATAATCTTTAAGAAATCTCTCAATGGCTGAACGCTGTTTCTTTGCAGCCGCCAGGATCTTCTGGTCATATTTTTTCTGTATCAGCGCAGCCGCCATATCATGTTCAGCGAATGGCATATACTTTCCATTTGTATCTCCGGCAATCGTTCTGTGATAGAACTGTATTTTGGTGTTCTGCCTTACAATGCGTACCTGCCCTTCCGGGGCTTTCTGAAGCCTTTTATCCGCGTCGCGGATAATACTGCCGAGTCTCCTTTTTTCTTCCAGCAGTTCCCTGATCAATTCCTGCTTATTCAATTGCTGCCTGTTCAATTGCTGCTTGTTCAATTGCGGTCTTCCTCCTTTGGCTGTCATAATGGACTTGTTTTGATTGATGTGATTGAGTTGAGTGAGTTGATTGAACTGTTTGATTTGAGTGGGCTGATTGATTTTTAGTGATTTGAGTGATCTGATTGATTTGATTGATTTGAATGATTTGATTGATTTGAATGATTGATTTGAATGATTGATTTTATTGAGCTGATTGAATTGATTGACTTGATTGAACTGAATGCTTTTAATGATGCGTAGGATTTTCTGAGTTTTTCCTGGTCTGATGCTTAATCCTGGTTCCGGAAGCATAAGCGATTTGACTTTGCTCTTGCTTTTATATGACTATTTCGCCCTTTCAAAGTGGCTCTATCATAAGTGTTTGGGACCAGCACCTTTTTTTATATGCCGCTCCTATACTCTAACAAGCGTATATATCATAATCGTTTTGAAGTGTTTCTTGTTTTTATATATCATTTGTGATAGTTTCCAAAAATCGTCTTCATAAGCGCTTGCTGCTTTCCTGATTCCTATATGTCATTCTCTCCAAAACAGGTTTGCTGCATCATAATAGTTTGCGCACTACATATATTTCTATATGCCTGTTGTCCAAGAAAACAAATATTGTCTTCATAAGCGTTTTGACAGAATTCCTTGTTTTATCTGATTTCCCCCTCCAAGAGAATCATCAGACAATAAACCAATCCCTTTCAGCTCCCAAATTATTGATAGCAGGCCAAAAATATTGATAGCGGCCCAAAAAAATTGATAGCAGGCCAAAATACTGATGCTTCAAAAATGTTTGCACCCGGCCCTTCCCTGCCGGTTGCAAACCAGCAATGTTCTTTCAATCAATATGTGTCTTTGCCAAGTATATCACAGAAAGAAATCCATTGCAATATATCGAGTTATACAAGGACTTATTCATCCTGAGCCATACAAGGACTGCTTCAGTCCCCGGGGAAGCGTATCCCGGCCGCGAGTCTTGCCTGTTCGATCACTTTCACTGTTCCGAGGGTTGTGTCGAGGCGGGAGTATACCGCATCGTAATCCTCTGCCAGATAAAGTCTTGTGAGTTCCTGAACTTCATAGAACCAGTGGTCCGGATCGCTCTGGAGATTGATGGTTTCTTCGGATGTCTTTGTGACGATCCTGACTTCTGCAATTCCGTTGGGACCATCCTTTACATACACATATCCCTCGTCGCCTTCGACCTGGAAATAATTGACTCCCCAGGTGTCCTTGGCACCTGCCAGTGTGCTTACAAATCCGTCGTACTGCATGGTCATTAAGCCGGACGTGTCGGTCAGAGAGCCGAAAATGTTCGGCTGATAGACTGCCGACTGAGGTTCACCGAAAAGTGCTGTGCACAGGTATACGTTGTAGAAATTGATGTCCATGAGGCAGCCGCCCGCAAACTGCGGATTGAAGATGTTCGGAAGCTCTCCCTTCTTCAGCAGGTCATACCTGCTGGAATACTGGCTGTAATTGCCCATGACCAGGCGGATCTGCCCCAGCCTGCCAATGGCATTCTTCAGAGGCGCGTAATTGGGCAGGAAGGTGGTCGGTGCCGCCTCCACCAGAAGTAGTTTTTTCTCCTTTGCAAGATGGATCAGCTCCTCTGCCTGGGAAGCTTTTGTAACGAAAGGCTTTTCACAGATGACATGCTTGCCGGCAAGAAGCGCTTTTTTCACCTGATCATAGTGAAGCAGGTTCGGAGTTGCAATATATACCGTGTTTGTCTCATCGGATGCCAGAAACGCATCCAGATCGGTAAACACCTTCTCCGCCCCGTATTCATCAGCCAGGGCGCGGCCTTTCTCTTCCGTTCTGGAGTAGACTGCCGTCAGGCGGATGCCCTCTGTTCTCATTACATTATTCAGAATTCTGTGTACGATTACTCCGGACCCTATGGTTCCGAGTCTTACTTCCTGCATTTTTCCGCTTTCCTTTCTATAATCTATCGAATACCTCTATCGAATATCTCTATCAAATACCTCTATCAAATACCTCTATCGAATATCTTTATCGAATACCTCTATCGAACACCTCTATCAATTACCTCTATAAAATACCTCTATCGAATACCGCATCGCAAGCAAAAGGCCCCTGCGGTTCATTCTATGCCACAGGGGTCTGTACTTCATCTTGTGTTACTTATTTACAACATTGATCGGAGATCCGTCGATCACGGATTTAATGTTGTCGGCTGTTGTCTGCATGATGCGCTCGCGGGCTTCCTTTGTTGCCCAGGAGATGTGCGGCGTAATGATGCAGTTCTTTGCCTTAAGAAGCGGATTATCCTCGCGGATGGGCTCGGTCGAGACTACATCAAGAGCTGCCGCTGCGATCTTTCCGCTGCTGAGAGCATCTGCCAGATCCTGCTCGACGACCAGTCCGCCGCGGCTGTTATTGATCAGGATAACGCCATCCTTCATCTTTGCAATGTTATCTTTATTGATCAGGCCGGCGACTTCCGGGAACAGCGGGCAGTGCAGGAAGATGAAATCGCTCTGCGCAAACAGCTCATCCAGGCTCACATATTCAGCTACTTCTTTTCCCTTGTCACTGGGGTATTTGTCATAAGCAATGACCTTTACATTCATGGCGTTCAGGATACGAGCCGTATTCCAGCCGATCCTGCCCAGACCTATGATGCCTGCCCTCTTGCCGGATACTTCGATCATGGGATAATGCCAGTAGCACCAGTCTGCGTTGGAAGCCCATTCACCGGCAAAGACGGAGTCGCTGTGGTGTCCGATGTGAGAGCAGACCTCCAGAAGAAGGCTGACAGCAAACTGGCTGACGTTATCCGTTCCGTACACAGGAACATTCTGCACCGGAATGCCTTTTTCCTTTGCGTATTCATAATCAACAACATTGTATCCTGTTGCGAGCACTGCTATAGCTTTAAGGCTGGGACATTTATCAATTGTAGCCCTGCTGATGGGCGTCTTGTTGGTCACGGCGACCTCTGCATCTCCTATGCGCTCCGCGATCAGGTCCGACTCTTCATACGAAGTTCTGTCATAGACTGTTACTTCCCCCAGTGCTTCAAGCGGTCCCCAGCTGATATCTCCCGGGTTCTCAGTATATCCATCCAATACAACGATCTTCATTTTTTTAACCTCCGCAACATTACATTCTGTTATGATACATCTCTGCTGAATATCTGTCGCGAATCCATTATATTAAAAAGCTGATGGAGCGTCAATGGAAAGCCCTTTATTCATGCTCCCCGATACATATCCGGTCAGATCCAGGGACGTATAGAGGAAACCGAGTTCGCTGAAAAAGGATGTGATGGCGGCGCGGATCCGGGGCTGAAGCATCTGCTCAAATTCAGATGGATCGATCTCGATCCGGGCGATGTTTCCATGGACCCGTACTCTGACACGCCGGAAGCCAAGGTCGAGGAGCTTCTGCTCCGCGCGGTCGACCATGTCCAGCTTTTCCGCGGTGATCCTGTCGCCATAGGCAAAGCGTGTCGCAAGGCAGGCGTAGGATGGCTTATTCCAGGTCCTGAGCTTTAGTTCTTCCGACAGAGCCCGGATGTCTGCCTTCGTAAGTCCGGCTTCCCGCAGCGGGCTTTTCACATTCAGTTCAGCGATTGCCTTCATACCGGGGCGGTAATCCCCCATATCATCCATGTTGGAGCCTTCCGCGACGTGCGAAAACCCTGCCTCATTCGCCGCGCGGATCAGCTCTGTGAACAGACCGCGCTTGCAGATGTAGCAGCGCTCCGGCGGGTTCTGCGCAAAGCCTTCGATAGAAAGCTGGTCCACCTTTACCAGAATAAGCCTGATTCCCTCTTCTCTGCAGAATTCCTCTGCCTCTCTGATCTCTCTTGGCGGAACGGATGCCGCCTGCGCGGTGACAGCGATGGCCCCTCTGCCCAGCACATCATGCGCTGCCTTCAGCAAAAATGTTGAATCGACGCCGGAAGAAAAGGCTACGGCAACACTCCCCAGGCCTCTCAGATATTCCTCCAGCTTTTTCTTTTTTTCATGCAGTACATCCTGCTGTATTTCCTTGCTCATACAGAGTCCTCTATCAGTGCCCGTACCTGTGAAAGCGAGAGGTCATTCTCCCTTGCGATCCGGGCAATATCTTCATACTCGTACTTTCTCCGCCTGACGCCATACCCTTCGGATGTCTTAACGCGCACTTCCCCGTATTTCGTATCCACGGAAGATATCTCCCTGTCAAGGACAAAGCGGCTGGTCACCGCCTTCCGGATTCCGATCGTCGACGTGTGCTTATACAGAAGGCGAACCATTCTGTCTTCATCTTCCGGTCTGCACATCACGCGAAGCAGGGTGCCCGGACGGTTCTTTTTCATTCCGACGGGAACCGTATATACTTCCA
>CADCOP010000282.1 GCA_902803065.1 uncultured Lachnospiraceae bacterium
ACTTCGCGAATGCAAGCCAGAGGCGCAGCATGAGCATAGTACCGCTGCGTGCCGATGGTAGCGGGAGCGTGCCTGCGTTGGAATATACACCCCACTCCGATGGTAGCGGGAGCGTGCCTGCGTTGGAATATACACCCACTTTATCTTTTCCGGCTGTCCAGATAGATCATGAGCACATTTACGTCTGCCGGTGATACGCCGGCTATTCTGGATGCCTGGCCAAGTGAGCGGGGCTGTATCATTTTCAGTTTCTGCCGGGCTTCTGTCCGCAGGCTGGGTACCTTGTCGTAATCCAGATCAGCCGGGATCTGTTTTACTTCCATTTTCTTAAACTGTTCGGCCTGCCGCTTCTGCCTCTGGATGTAGCCATCGTACTTGATTTCAATATTGACCTGCTCACGCACGGAATACGGGAGATCAGGACGGTCCGGATCCAGGGGAGCGAGCATTTCATAATTGAGCTCCGGCCTGCGGATCAGCTCTCCGAGCGTTATGCCGCTTTTGATTGCCGTGCTTCCAAGATCTTCCAGAATCTTCTGGGTTTCCTGGACTGCGGATACCGTCGCTTTCTCTACGCGCCGGATCTCATCTTCGATCTGCTGCTTCTTGATAAGGAATCTTTCATATCGCTCTTTATCGATAAGTCCGATCTGGTATCCTTTTTCTGTCAGGCGCAGGTCTGCGTTGTCCTGCCTCAGAAGAAGTCTGTACTCGGCGCGGGATGTCATCATTCTGTACGGCTCGTGGTTTTCCTTTGTGACAAGGTCATCGATCAGAACACCTGTGTATCCTTCGGATCTGTCGATGATCAGCGGTTCCCGGCCCTGTACGTACATGGCGGCGTTGATGCCCGCTACAAGTCCCTGGGCGGCTGCTTCTTCATAGCCGGAACTGCCGTTGAACTGGCCGCCGCTGTAGAGTCCTTTGATATTCTTGAATGACAGGGAAGATGTCAGCTGCGTGGCATCGATGCAGTCATATTCTATCGCATAGGCGTTCTTTACAATTTCAGCGTGCTCGAGTCCGGGAACTGTATGATACATCTTTTCCTGGACATCCTCGGGGAGAGAGCTGGACATTCCGCCGATGTACATTTCATTCGTAGAAAGCCCTTCGGGTTCAAGAAAGACCTGATGCCTTTCCTTGTCCGCAAAACGAACGACCTTATCCTCGATGGAAGGACAGTACCGGGGACCGGTTCCCTCGATCATTCCCGAAAACAGAGGAGAGCGGTCCAGGTTTGCCCGGATGATCTCGTGCGTTTTCTCATTCGTGTAGGTCAGGTAACAGCAGACCTGGTCGATCTGCACTTTATCCGGATCTGTTTCGAATGAAAACGGAATTACGGGTGTATCCCCATACTGCGGGGTCATTTTCGAATAATCCACGGTACGTCCGTCCACCCTGGCCGGCGTTCCGGTTTTAAAGCGGTACATCCGGATCCCATGTTCTTTCAGTGAGTCTGTCAGGCTGTTTGCAGCCTGAAGACCGTTGGGTCCCGTATGCATACTTACATCTCCGTAGATGCATCTGGCACGGAGATAGGTTCCCGTGCACAGCACGCAGGCCTTGCAGTGATATACAGCACCCGAATATGTTTTCACGCCTGTGAGAACGCCGTTCTCTGTGATGATCTCAGTTACTTCCATCTGCTTGATGGTAAGATGAGGCGTGTTTTCCAGCGTCTGGCGCATCTGCCTGCTGTAGGCAGCCTTGTCCGCCTGGGCGCGCAGTGAGTGTACTGCCGGACCTTTGGAGCGGTTCAGCATTTTGGACTGAATAAATGTATGGTCGATCGCGTTGGCCATTTCGCCGCCGAGCGCGTCTACTTCTCTGACAAGATGTCCTTTGGAGCTTCCGCCTATGTTCGGGTTGCAGGGCATAAGCGCTATGCTCTCCACACTGACCGTAAAGATCACTGTCTCAAGCCCGAGCCTTGCACAGGCAAGCGCTGCCTCACAGCCTGCGTGGCCGGCTCCGACGACAACGACATCTGTGTATTTTTCTATATATTTTCTTTCATTTTCCATGTACTGCTGTATTATCCCTTATCTGCTTCATTTTCCCATACAGAAGCTTCGGAAGATCTCATTGACAAGATCCTCATCGGTTTCTTCGCCGGTGATCTTTCCGAGAGCTATGCAGCACTCCCTCAGATCGATGGACAGGAAATCCTCCGGCATTTCATCTTCAATGCTCTTTCTCACAAGAAGCAGACTGTTCTTAGCATCCCTGAGGAGATTCTTCTGCCTCACATTTGTGATCATAACTTCATCATTATACTGCAGTTTTCCGAGATAGAACATATCGCGGACTGTTTTTTCAAATTCCTTCAGTCCTTCACCGCTCATGGCTGAGATGGGAAGAATGCGGATGTTTTCGGATGTATCTGCTTCCGGCATGATTTCCGCGAGTGTATCCGCAATCATTTTTTCATCAGTAATTACGGAAAGATCTGTTTTATTCAGGAGGATGAT
>CADCOP010000283.1 GCA_902803065.1 uncultured Lachnospiraceae bacterium
CGTTCCGGAGGAGATCCTTCAGAAAGCGGCGCAGCTTCGCTATGACGATGTGCCCCAGGAGGAAGCATTTTCCATCATGGGACCGTATCTTGGACAGTATCCGGCCCTTGGCGGCACGCTCAGCAGCATGTACGGGTTTGTTCAGTTCAGAAAGAGCATCGAGAAAGAGCTGCAGGGCTTCCGGGAGATCATGCCCTACTGCTTTGAGATGCACGGAAAGTGCCACTATGTGGACGAGAACCTGCATGAGGTAGCGATCCCCTATGAAGAGATCATCCCGGTCATAGCGCAGACAGATTATGACGGCTTCATCGTGACTGAGTATGAGGATGAGGGCGGTTACGGATGCATCGAGCAGACCCGGCGCCATGTGGCAATGATGAAGAAGATCATAGAGGAATGTAAGTGAAAGGCAATATCATTGTCAGAAAAAAGAGACAGACCGGCACGAATATGACTGAAGGGAACGCCTTCAGTCTTATTCTGCGTTTTGCGGTTCCCCTTTTTATAGGGAATATCTTTCAGCAGGTCTACAACATGGTCGACTCCATCGTGGTCGGCCGTTTTGTCAACAGCGACGCCCTGGCGGCGGTGGGATGCGGCGCGTCGCCTTTCGGATTCTTCATGACGCTGATCCAGGGCTTCACGGTGGCGGCTTCCGTGCTGATATCCCAGGCGTACGGCGCGGGAAATAAGAAACAGCTTCGGAGTGCATATATAACCTCCTCTGCAATCACCATGGCAGCCGGTGTTCTGCTGACTGTGATCGGATCTTTGATCGCAAGACCTCTGCTCATCCTTCTGAAGACGCCGCCGAATGTCCTTGACCAGTCTGTGATCTACCTGAGGACGGTCTGCATCGGACTGCTTGCCACCTGTCTCTACAATACCATGGCAGCATGTCTGCGCGCCGTCGGCAACTCGGTGATCCCGCTGTATGCACTGATCTTTACCAGTCTGATGAATGTTGCGCTGGATCTGCTGTTCGTGATCTCCTTCGGTATGGGGGTGTTCGGAGTCGCGCTTGCCACGGTCCTGTCCCAGCTGGTATCAGGCGTGCTCTGCCTGGTATATGCGGTAAAGTGCTTCCCGGAGTTTTCTCTGCGCAATATCACCGCCTCTGTGCACAGTCAGATGGCGGCGGAGGTGATGCGGATCGGGATCCCGTCCTCCCTGCAGAGCTCCATCGTATCGATCTCTGCCATGTGTATGCAGAGGGCAGTGAATTCCTACGGATCTACAGTCACGGCAGGGTACACCATCGGCAACCGGACAGATCAGCTGTTCTTCTGTCTGTCCTTTGCGATCGGGCTGGCTGTCGGAACCTTCGCCGGACAGAATGCCGGAGCCGGCAACTATGACAGGGTGCGTGAGGGTATGAAAAAAGGATTTGTGATCAGCACCGTCTACACACTGGCAACGGCTGCCATCCTGATCCCGCTTGCACCGCAGATATGCCGGATCTTTACACCGGAGGCGCCGGTCATAGCGGTTGCGGTGCCTTACTGCAGGCTCATGTCCGCCTTCGCTCCGATGCTGGGGATGGTCTTCATCTACCAGAATGTGCTTCGCAGCTGCTCGGATATCGCGCCGACGGTATGGATGAGTATTACCGAAGTGACGTCCAGAGCGATCCTTCCCTTTGTATTCTCGGCTTTGTGGGGATACGCAGGGATCTGGTGGGCCACTCCGGTAGGCTGGACCGCATCCGTCATCATCGGCTTCCTGCGATTCAGTAGCGGAAAATGGATGCAGAAGAGCCGCCGGACTCAGGAGCGGCTCGATGAGCACCATGTCTGAACAAGTTAACGGATATGTCGGATTTTTGTAATTATTCTGTAAGATATAGGAAGTATAATCATACTTGACAATTGGTAACTTTGATATATGCATCTGCAGACAGGATCAACATGGAGGAAAAGGTATGAAGAGAGTGAAGAAACTGGTTGCCCTGCTTCTGGCTGTCACATTGCTGGCAGCAATTCCGACTGTGGCGTATGCGGCGAGCGGATATGTTCCGACAAAGGCAACTTATTATTATCTTGAGAACGGAAAGTGGAAAAAGGACGCTGAGAGGACGTACAGTTACAATTCATCCGGCAAGATCAAAAAGGTAACCTATAAATACTCAGACGGGTATTCCGGCTGGACAAAATACAGCTGGAAAGGCAATTTTGTTACGAAGATTTCTTACAAAGACGGAGAATATAATTCCTTTAAATATAAAGGCTCTAAACGTAAGTCAGCTGTTTTCAACACCGGGAGTAAAGCGACACGCTCCTACAAGTGGAAGAAGAACAAGTGCACCTATAAAGACGGAGATACTACGGTCACGCTGAAGATTAACGGAAAAGGACAGCTGGTCAGTGAAAAGTATAAAAACGCAGACGGATCCGGCTCAACGACTTACAAGTATTATTCAAACGGAAATCTAAAGAGTTATACTTCCAAAGGCTCCGGTTATTCATACACTGTAAAGTATAACAGCAAAGGATTTGTAAAGTCTGAAAAAGGGAAGAGCAGCAGTCACAGCTACAGCTACACCTATTCCTATAAGACGAAAAAGGGCAAGATAAAAGAGAGGATCTGTAAGTACAACGGAAAGGTGTCTTCCAAAACAGTTTATTCAAAGTGGAAGAAAGTCAGTAACATCAGAAACTGTGACCGCTTCGGATGCATGGTAGCATTAGGGTAATGTCCGGTGCTGAATAAAAGCGTCAATAAAACGCGCTGCTGTGAATGACAGTTCACAGCA
>CADCOP010000284.1 GCA_902803065.1 uncultured Lachnospiraceae bacterium
CGGGAACCAGTACAGTGCTTCCCCGAAATACATGTGCGCGTGTACCGCCAGCAGAACCAGCATCGGCGCGAGGATCAGAATGCCCCACCACTTATCCTTTTTCATGAAAAATCCGATATATCCCATCGGAAGCGTAAGCAGCGTCACCATGAACCAGTACCTGTAGTACGTGAACAGGCTGACACCTGCCTGCCCTGCCACGATCTGGGTCAGATAGACAAGCGGCTGGCTGATCAGGAAAAAGACAAAGCACTTAAGACCTGAGTCCAGCGGGGACCGGCTGTTCATGATGATCACGATGCCAAAAAGGATCCACCACTCAAAATAGATGGAAATGTCCGCGAACGAGGTGTCTTTTGCCGCCGGCAGCATGGCCATAACCCCCGTCCAGATACCCGCAGCCACGGCAAAGATAATCAGCTTCACCCAGGTCATGCGGATCCCGCCAAAAAGCTTTCTGATGAATTTCAAAACACTGCCTCCTTCTCATCTGATCCTCTGATTCGTTCACGAATCAAAAGTACCCGTCCTGCAGCCAGTCATCCCTCCGGTACTGCTACCGTAAGAAACACTGACCGCAAACCGGGCACTGTAAGCTCAGATCAACAATTAATTATCTGTTCTGATCATACTCAACAAAACGGTCAACCTTCGGCTGGGAGGCGCATCCCTTAACAAATTCATTGCTCAGGAAAGCATCGACCATCATCTCGCGGTTCTTCTCACCGGTCGTGAAAGCACCCATGCAGGCGATGTTGGCATCGTTGCTGAGTCTTGCGCGCTCTGCGGAATAAACATCAGAAACAAGTGCTGCATAAGCACCTTTAACCTTGTTGGCTGCGATAGAAACGCCAATACCTGTACCGCAGATCAGGATACCTCTGTCATACTGACCGGCAGCAACTGCCTCAGCAACAGCAATGGCAACATTCGCGTAGATCGGATCCTCACTTCCGAAATCAGTCACTTCGCCATAACCCTTCTTAGCGATATAAGCCATAACCTTCTCTTTAGCTTCCTGTGCGTTCGGATCACAACCGATAGCGATTTTCATGATAATCTCCTCCTTTTGTATAATGTGCCTCCGGTCCCGGAACCAGCGGTTTCAACCTGGCCATCAACACGAAATATTTCAATGCTCTTCAGAACTAACTATACACAAAAACATCAGGACACGCAAGCGTTTGCAGGCAACTCCTCATATACTGATTATCTATTATCTCTGCGTATACCCTTTCTGACTTTTTTCCCGCCACAGCGTCAAAAGCATCGGGATTGCCTTCTTGCTTCTTGTCCCGATGTCGCAGCCATTCCGGTACAGTCTAAAAAGCATCGGCAGCACCTTCTTGCTTCCCGTCCCGATGCCGCCAGCCCAAAACGGTCTTCACTATACTATGCTGCCGCAGGGATATATGCCTGCAGCGACTGACTGCGCAATCGCAGGGAGCTTCACGCAAACATGCGGCGCTGGTGAGTGCGGCAGCGCTTCTATCGCCGCCGAACCAGTGTCCGCGATGTGTTTGCGCGAAGTGACCGGAGATAAGCCGGAAGGAGCGTCAGGCAAACGTCCCTGCGGCACTGCAGAGTGCTGCACCGCAGGTCGCGGCATCGCATCTCCTACCTGCGGTACCCCCACAGCCGGATCGCTTCGGACAGCTCCTCATACTCTGCCGCGGCCTTTTCAAAGTCTTCGCCGCGCATGACTATGTCGATGGCCTGCCGCATGGCCCGTACGCCTGCTGCGGCTCCGCCGGGATGTCCGGCGATGGCTCCGCCTGATGCGAGCACGATGTCAGGGCCGCACTCACTGACGTATTTTTCCACCATGCCCGGATGCACGCCGCCTCCGATGGAAGGCACCGCATCCTTGATGCTGTACAGGGGAAGTACGAGCTGTGATACTGTCTGCATGTACTTCTGGTGCGTCAGCGGATAGCCGCCGTAGGGCGTGTTCACCATGACGATGTCCGCTCCGGCGATCCTGGCAAGCTTGCCTACCGCAAGCGGCGATGACATGCCGTTCATGGTTCCCTCGTAGTACATGCCGGATCCGGCGGAATGGCCGAGGATCGGAAGCGTCGTGTTTTCCGAGAGCATCTTGAGGACGCTGTATCCGACCGTGGCAAAGTTGATCATCAGGCCGTCCGCGCCGGCTTCCTCCACGCGCTTTACGTTGTCAAGCAGGTCGGCGACTCCGCAGGTCACGTTCACAAAATATCTCGTGCGGATGCCTGTCTCCTCGTATGCTGCCTTTGCCGCAGCCTTGAATTCCTGGACACGCTCCTCCGGGCGGCTGTAGGACGGGTTGCCCATGAGCTCATCGTCCTTGATCATATCCACGCCGCCGCGTGCTGTCTCGTAAAAGATCCTGGCGGCTTCTGCCGGACGCAGCCCCGTGCAGGGCTTGATCATGTTCAGGAGCAGCGGACGCTTTTCAACGCCCATGTATTTCCGCAGTCCTTCAATACCGTACCTCGGTCCACTGAAATTTGTGAGGTACTCCTCCGGAAAATCAATGTCCAGGAGCTTTACCTGAGCGGAGGTTGATGCGTCATTTCCGAGAAGAGATGTGATCATCAGCGGAAGGTCGTTTCCGAAATTGACCGCCGGGTAGGCGATCTTCATAATATAATCTATCTGATCCTTTTCCACCTGGGTGGAAAGATCAAGGGAAGGCACGTCAAAAATGCTGATCACCTTTCCCATGTTTTTCTCGCGGATCTCATCCGTGATTCCCGGAATGGGGATCCAGGTGCCGATCGTCTGCCCTACGGCAAGCGTGGCGGCTTTTTTCACCACATCCACTTCCTTCGGCAGGGAGATGTGGTAAGTAGCGATAACATAATTCTGTTTCTGTACCGTTTCCTGCAGTGCATACAACACTGTATCCATAATGATATCCTCCGCGTCCGGAATGCCCGGACAGTCATATCTCATTCAGGACAGGTCATGCACCCTCAAAACGTAAGCTCTGTCTTGCCGGATCTCTCCGGCAGACTTATGCCCTTAAAGAGCCTCCTTCAAAATCGCCCTCATCTTCTGTATCAAAATAAGCGCTGGATTTGAAGGGAATATCTTTTGCCCTCGCAAGCAGGGTCTCTCTCAGTTTCTCCCCAAGCTCATCTCCTTTTCGTTCCTTCAGAAGCTGCAGGTATTCTCCATGCTCACGGATCATGTAATTCTTTGATTCCTGCCCCTCCATCAGCTTTCTTCCAAAGATCAGCTTAAAGAATGAAAGCGTATCCCAGAGTGATTCGATCATCTCATTGATTCTGTCAAGCTTGCTTGCGCGGTAGATTGAAAAATGGAACAGACGATTCTGCTGATACAGTTCGATCGCATCCATGGGATCGCGGTTGACGATC
>CADCOP010000285.1 GCA_902803065.1 uncultured Lachnospiraceae bacterium
GCCGAGATGTGAAGGAAAGCACCTGTATATGTGCGTGCTTAATGAGAGAAGAACTGGCTGAAGCGATATTGGATTAAAGATGGAGAAAGAAACGAGGCTGTGAGAAAACAGGAGACTGTTCACCACAGTCTTTTTTCGTTTTAAATCCATATTTTTACAGGAAAAAATCACCGCCTTTTACAGTGCCTTCTGTTTTACACTTTCAGGAAAATCATGTACAATGATTGACAGAGGACTTGCTTGAGAAAGCAGCTTCCGGGAGAGAAATCCTTGCTTCCGGAACTGACCCGGCATGAGCGACGGGAGAATGGGAGTATATATGTCCAGCACGAAGACAAAGGAAGAACAGGACCTGTATAACAGCAGAAAACGGGGCGTGGACCGATACTGGGCGCGGGAAAAAACGCTGGTCCAGATGGGCATGGGAACCCGTGACTGGACCCCCGAGCAGCAGAGGGAACTTCTGGAGACCGGGAGCGTCTCCGGGTTCGAGGGGCATCACATGCTGTCTGCGGCAGCGCATCCGGAGCAGGCGGATAATCCTGATAACATTCAGCCGCTGACAACGGAGGAACATTTAGCCGCTCATGGCAATGATTATAAAAATCCTACGAATGGGAGATATGATCCTGCGACCGGAACAACAAAGGAATTTTCGGACGGGAAAATCGAGGCGCCGGATGTGATCATGCTTTCGGATCCCGTGATGACGAAAGACGAGGCAGCTGAGACTTCTGCTTCCGGCGAAATGGCGGATTACGGAGAAAAGGTCGATGCGATCGCAGCCAGCTACAAGAGCAACCTCCGAAGAGGAATGGGAAGCCGGACAGATCCTGAAAAGCTGGCCCTGCTCGACCGCCAGATCGATGAGAAGGCAGCGGCGGCAAAGGCGAATTATTCATCCTATCTGGCGTCGAAATATAACAGCGAAGAGTATAATAATCTTGCAAACTACAGTGCTGACAGGCAGTTTATGTTCGGAGATACCCTGCAGACATCAGAAACAGGACAGAATCACGGGCAGGAAGGGAACACGGGGAATGCCGGTGCCGGCAGTAATACCAGCGGCAATGAGAACGAAGGCAGCGGGAATGACGGCAGCGGAAACAACGGCGGAGGAAGCAGCGGCGGCGGGAATAACGGCAGCAGCAACGACGACGGAATGGAGATGTGACAGGAACCACCGGCAGAAGGAACTCCGGCAGTGCGGGCTCCTGAGAATATGTAGAATTATTTCTGCTGATATGGTATTTTAACAGAGTAAAGCACGAGTGTCATTGGTGGGATACAGATTGAATATGAACAGGACAGAGAAAACATCATTTTACAGAATCATATGCGTACTTCTGGTTCTGACGCTGCTGGGTACGCCGGCCGCCGGCCTGAGGACACTGGCCGCGGGCGGGAGCAGCATGTCAGAGATCGCGGTTGCTCCGAGGAAGATCATTTCCGTTGTGTTCGATGATTCGGGCAGCATGCGCTCTACGGATTACGGAATGAACGCCGGCCGCTGGGTTTACGCTGCCTACGCGCTTGAGGCATTTGCTTCTCTTCTTGGCGAGCGCGATGAGATGTACATTACGTACATGAATGATATGCGTTACCAGTATTACACGCCTGTCCAGGTCGATCTGACGAATGTGCAGAAGTCTGTGGACGAGATCCGCGCTTACCAGACAGGGTTTATGGTGCCGGGCGGAAGTACGGGAACGCCCATCGAAGCCATGACGGCAGCCATGCAGAAGCTGGAATCCATACAGGAAACGGATCCCAATACGCAGTTCTGGCTGGTGATCATCAGTGACGGAACCTCCTGGCATGATGAGAACGGATCCGCCCAGAGCCTGTCGTTTGTTGAAAAAAGGCTGCACGGAAAAGATTACAAGGGCAAAAAGATGTCCAACGGATCGCAGCTGTATATCTCTTATCTGGGGATAGGATCGGAGACATCGATCAGGGATGATCCGGCGAATGGCCTGGACGCCGTCAGCACGACTGATGTCGTGGGTACGCTGACGGAGATCGCGGACAGGATCTCGGGAAGAACGAGATACACATCTTCGGAGGTGACCTTTACGGACAGCCAGACCGCGCAGGTCCGGTCGGATCTGCCGCTCTATAACCTGAGCGTTTTCTCTCAGAGGTCTTCGGCGACGGTGACTGCGGCCGAGGTATCAGGACAGAGCGGATCAGAGGCTCTCACGGCAGACCGGAATATTTCACTGCGTTATCCGGAGGCGACGAACGACCAGGACGGGAACTATCTGGCTACAGATACATCTCTGTACGGAAATGCTGCCCTGATCACAGACAGCTCCCAGGTCATTCCGGCAGGAACGTATACGATACATTTTTCGGAACCTGTACAGGCAGAGAACGTTGTTATCATGTACCAGCCCGCGATCCGTGTTGAGATCACGGTATCAAAGGATGGCGTGGTGATCGATGATCCGGATTCTCTGAGGGATGGCGAGACCGTGGATGTGGATCTGACTCCGATCAGTGCCGAAACGGGACAGGAGATCGATGAGTCCCTGCTTCCCGCAGGCACAGCATGGACCATAACATACACAGACGCTGACGGGAAGACAAAAACGGAAAACGGAAGATCGCTGAGCGGCCTGACGGTCAAAGAGGGTGAAAACATCCTGGAAGGCGTGATGGATATTCCTGACCTCGCGCCGGTCAGTCAGGCGATCGTGGTAAACGGCGTGAAAAAGCCGGGGTATGAGCTGCACGAGAGCATAACGCAGAACGGCGCGGCACCCTCCGCGGAACTGATCAGCGGGGATACTGTCGACATAGCGTTTGCGCTTCATTACGACAACGGAGGAGCCCAGATCCCCGAGGCAGACATTCCGGCCGGATCGACATGGACTCTTACATATACATCTGCGGATGGCAGTACGCATACCGCGGCAGAGCCTTCCATGACAGGTCTTGTGCTCGCGGAAGGCGGCAATACAGTCGAGTGTGTACTTCAGATGCCCGGCGAGGCGCCGGTCAGCAAAACTGTGACGATCACCGCCGGCCACAGGACTGTATACGGGGCGCAGATCGTTCTTCTGCATGAGGGTGATCCGCTGGATGATCCGGACAGTCTCTGTGACGGAGATGTGTTTGACGCCAGGGTCGTGGTCACAGACGCGGAGACAGGAAAAGAGATTCCGGAGAAGGAGATCCCGGAAGGCACCGCCATACATCTCTCTTACACATCCGCGTCCGGGGAAACAGCATCCGGGGACACGGAGGAACTGACAGGACTGCCGTTGCGGGAGGGCGTTAACACGGTCACCTGTACCCTGGAGGTCCCGGGACAGGACCCTGTGCAGGCGCAGGCTGTGCTGAACGGACAGCATGTGCGGGTCTGGGGCATTGAGACCATACAGCCGCAGGAGAACGAGTCGGTGTACAAGCGCTCCGGCATGGGAAAAGGAAAGGCGGCCAGGGAGGTCACTTTCTGGATCACGGACCAGGGCCAGAGGCTCTCGAAGGAGGAGCTTGGGAAAGAGAAGCTTACGATCACCGGAGTCCGGCTTGAAAAAACGGAAGGAAAAGGCCTTCTGAAATATCTGAATGTGCTCAGCATAGCGCAGGCAGACCTGCAGCTGAAGCAGAATGACGACGGCAGTTTTACGCTGTATCCTTCGCATGTGGGGTACATAGGCGTGCCGCCTGCGTTCCTGATCGCGCCGGGGAAGTATACGGCGGAGATCGAACTGAGCGCTGAACCGGGCATAACAGCCGAAGGCACGCTTACGGTTACAGGACGGGTGTTTGACTGGTGGCCTGTGCCCGCGGCGGTACTTCTGGCGCTCATCCTGCTGTACCTGTTCTACCTGATCTTTGTAAAACCGAAATTCAACGGGCAGTATGTAAACATTGAGGTATACAAGGCAAGGATAGGCGGAGACGGGGAAGGAGTCCATCTGGTCGCCCGCGACACGGGGGACGTGCTCAAGCGGTATCCGGGCATTCTGGAGTTTTTCTCGCCGAAGGGGAGCAAAAAGGTAGTGGATGAGGTCCTTTTCGAAGCGTCCGGCCAGCGGTCCGTCATCATTTCCGGCGAAACGATCAGACAGTTTGACTCGTTCGGCAGTTCCCTGCTGAATCCGGAGACATCCTTCGCAGGAGTGGTCGGACAGCTGACTGAAACGACGGAAGCGAATGCGGACCAGATCCCGAAACGCCAGAAGCTGGACAGCAACCCGTTCTACTTAAAGAGCGGACGCCTGCTGTATAAGATAACAGTGGAAAGATAAAGGAGTATTTTTGTAAGGAATCATAAAGGAGGATCAAAGCATGTTAATGAATCAGACGCCGACACTTGTTCTCGGACTGGGAGGCATCGGCAGCAGAGTGGCAAATTTTGTTGATGATATGCTCTCGGAGAAGGACAGAAAATATGTCAGCTGCCTCGGTATGGATACGAATATTGAGGATCTGAAAAAGCTTACCATCAAGTATGTCCAGACAAGTGACAGGCGGAGAGTCCGCACAGTACTGGAAGAGCATCCGGAATACTGCGAGTGGTTCCCGGTCAACAAGTTTACCGTAGACCGCGGTATGCTTGAGGGCGCAGGCCAGATCCGCGCGATCTCCCGCCTGGCCGGACTTGAGGCGATGCATACGGGCAAATTCCGCGTCCTTGAGGATGAGATGCGCCGCATCATGTACCATGACGGAAAGAATGATACTTCCAGATTTAACGTGCTGCTTGTGGGATCCATCACCGGCGGAACGGGAGCCGGACTGTTCCTGCAGATTCCCTATTACATCCGCAACTATCTGAAAAAAGAGATGGGTATGGAGAATATCCGGATCCGCGGCATGTACATCAGCGCGGATATCACGTCCAAGTTCCAGCCTTCCGATATCAACAGGGAGGCGGTCAAGGTCAACGCGTATGCCTGCATGAAGGAACTGAACGCATTTTACATGGCACAGGAAGATTCGGATGCAACGGCAGAGCTTTCCCTTGAGTTCTTTGAACACACGAACGCGAAGGATAAGATCGGCAGCGTCAGGAACCGCATGAAAAACAGCGCGGCATTTGACGATGAGCTGGGTGATCTGTTTGATGATATAGATGATACAGGCTTCGACACGGAAGCCCGGAAGGAGGATGTTGACGCGCTGGCGAGCAATCCTTCAAACATCCCTTATGACGCCTTTTATCTGATCGAAGGCACGGATAATGAGGGCGGCATCGGGATCGCGGGCATGGAAACGATCGAAAAACACATATCGAGAATCATCTATACCATGCTCTTTACCCCGGTCAAGGGAGCAGAGGAAGGTGTCACAGACAACATGGTTCTGCAGGATATGGAGGGCGACGGGATGAACCGTTACTCGTCTGCCGGACTTTGCACGCTCCGCTATCCCTATGAGACGGTCCGGGACTATGTGGCCCATCGCTGGGTCAGCGAGCTGGTTCAGAAGGAATGGCTCCTGATCGATGATAAGATGGAGAGCGAGAAGAAGGAGGCTGAGCAGCGCAGGAAAGCGGACCCCACGGTCAAAATGCCGAAGGCTTCCGAGGCGTATGTGCGCATTTACAGATCCTATGTCGGTGCGGACGGCACAAAGGGAGGCGGCAAGACTCCGGTGCTCGGAAACCTGCGCGAGGACGCCTTTATTGAAAACAAGGAGGATCATTCCAATCCCATCAGCAAGGCGTCGCGGCTTCTGAAGGACATTGAGGCAGCGGCGGATGAGCTCTTTACCACGGAGGAACTCAAGGACTTCGAGAAGGAATGCCAGCTGAACGAAAATAAGCTGCAGAAGCAGAACGAAGCTACGTGGAAAGAGTTCGCCCGGGTATATGACTCGATCGAGGAGTACAGCATGGCTCTGAAGTCCGCAGTTTCCCTCCATCAGTATGAGATCGCGAACCGGGTATTCCCGACAACGGAGCTTTCGCTGCGGACGAGCAAACAGGATGCTCTGTGCCTTGCCAATCTTCTGCAGGGAGTGCACCCTGTTTCCGCGCGGTTCATCGTGTACGACCTGTACAACCGGGTAGATAAGCTGCTGACAACCCTTGAGAGCACACAGCTGCGGCAGAGTGATCTGGATCAGTTTGAAAAGAAGGATTTCCTTGACGGGGACGAGGATGTACAGAACGCGGTAGAAGCATGCCGCCTGATCCTGACGAAAAAAGCGCCGGGTACAAAATTCGGAACGAAGAATGCCATGGAAGACCTGACGGGTTCCTTCCGGACCGCGGTCAAGACACAGACATCTTCCCTTTTGGAGTATTCAAAAAAGGCTCTTAAGATCATCACGATGCAGACCCTGAAGATCCGTCTTGAGAGGCTCGCGGAGTATTACGCCGAGTTCTTCCAGACGATCCACAGACGCATGACCGACAACGCCATTATAACAGGCAGGCTTGAAAACACATTTGCTCAGCCTTCCTTTGGTGAGATAGCGGTCTACGCGTCTGCGGAGGCCATGCGGCAGGCTTATGCGGAATTCAGCAGAAACCTGGAATATACACTGCCGGATAAATCGAAGAAAGCCATCTTTACTGAGATATTCAAAACAACGCTGCTCTCGCTTCAGGAGGATGACGCAGTCCGCAGCAAGGCACAGAAGGATAACTGGATATCCAAGATCCGCCTCCGCATGAGCTCACTGTTTGAAAAGGGCATTGTTGAAAAACTGGCGGAGGAAGTTGAAAAGAAAGGCCGCGGAACGGTCGACCTGTCCATCAAGGAAGCTCTCGAGAAGGAGTTCCTGATGGAAACAGGAGAGATCCAGGACGATGGCGAATACTATGCAGAAAGGCGGATCCAGTACGAGCGCACCAGAATCGAGGAAGCCATGCGCGTGGCGGTCCCCATGTTTGCCGTGGAGAACGTGGCTGACGTAACGGAGACTATTTATCTGGCCATTCATCCGGATGCGGCCGAAGAGGTGGCCGGAGTGCCGGACAGAGGCGCCACACATAACGCGCTGGTGCCGGAGGTTACGGCGGCTACGGATTATCATCCGGTCAGCGTGCTCATGGACGAAGAATTCTCCCGCTATGAGATCATCTGCATGAAGGCAAAGCACAAATACTATGTGCAGAACCTGATCAAATACGGACGTACTTCGGATTACGCTGTCGCGTACAGAAAGCGGATCGCAGCGCTTGACACCATACCGAAAGTTGTAAGCGACGAAGCCTATAAGACGGTCGTGAACCCGCATCTGAGCCGCTACTGGCACGAGGAAGGCTTCCTTCCGGCACTGACGGCGGAGGAGAGAAAAGAGGAGGTCCGCAACCGCAGATGGGCTTTCATCCTCGGCATGGGGTACGATACGTTCTCAAAGGAAAAACTTGAGGAAGTCAATAACAGAACTGTCTGGGTATTCCGCGGCAGAAGAACGGTCGCGAAGGAGATGCGCCAGAAGGGCCGCCTTGTCACGCCAAACTACGCCAGCCTCTACGATTCCCTTCGGTTCAACCGAAAGGTCGTGAGCTATATGCTGCGCTATGCCAGAGCGGTATGGAAACAGGAGAAGGAATATGAGGAAACCTCTGATCTTGTAACACGCATCCAGGATACCATCCTGATCGAGGATCTGGTGCAGCCCGCC
Organism: uncultured Lachnospiraceae bacterium; assembly: GCA_902803065.1. Taxonomy (GTDB): domain Bacteria; phylum Bacillota; class Clostridia; order Lachnospirales; family Lachnospiraceae; genus Merdiplasma. The sequence continues at coordinate 7,594 of CADCOP010000285.1, forward strand.
GGCGATGATAAGAAGGATAAGAAGGATAAGCAGGATAAGAATTTCTTAGACATCATGCTGGATATGCGCCGGAGCATGAAAAGGACGGAATGGGATGCCCTCGGGCGCGCTCTGGGAGAAATTATCATGGAGTATCTGAAATATATGCTTGACGGCAATGTATATCTGATCAATCAGGCATATCAGGATACGATCCGGAGAATGTACAGGTATTCTTCCGGAGGAAAGAAGAAAACAGAGGCTTCCGAGCGCAGAAAAGCCGGGGAGGAAGTCGGAGATGACCTGAAACTGACAGTGGATGAACAGAGAATCTGGGATCTGGTAAAAGCGCTCCTGGAGGAGGAATTCATCGCCTGACCGAAGGGATTCTGAGCCGGTGAAGGAGAGACATGGACAGTTTTACATTTTACATTAACGCGGACCAATGTCTGAATATGGCGAACTTTGACATGTTTTTTTATCAGCTGACAGGAGAAGACAGGTTCTTCAGCATGAATGCGACCATGGCTGAAAACATGCCTTCTTCGGTCGAGATGGCTTTCTGGGATATCCGGAGCTATCTGGACCGTTCGCCGTTCCAGATCCTGGATTACCGTATGATCATCGGACTCAGGGAACAGCGCCAGGAAAAGGAGACCTGGAAGAGCTGTACGCTGCATAAGCTGCTCAGAATCTGTTACGGCATGAATGAAGCGCGCCTGTTTGCCAGGGCGTCGGACGCAAGAGACAGGAACATCAGTGTGATTCAGCTGTTTGACATGAACATGACCAGGGACATCCAGGACCTGAAACAGGACTATGAAGTGACGGATGATATCCGGCTGTTCCTGCAGGAATGCGGAATATCTTATTCCAGGTCAAGTACGGTCGCTGAGCTGCGTACGGCTCTTGAGAAACTGCTCGAGGAGATCCGGACGAACGGAAACCATCCGCTGCATGGGGATGCCGTGACAGAGCGCTTCCTTGGGAGCTGCTGTTCGAGACTTTCCCGTCGCGAAAAGGAGAACTCGGTTGTCAGCAGGCTGCTGGCTGAGAGCGAAAGGATGGCAGTGGCTCAGGAACAGGAGGACCAGGCTGCCAGGCAGTATGCGGATGAAGAAGGATATTACAGCAGCGGCGGAGAAGATGAAGTGGCTATTATGCCATTTGTCAATCTGGCTAAGGAGCTGGTCGGTGATTTCACGATCCTCCGCAGGGAGATCGACCGCAACAACCAGGCACAGAGCATGATGACATTTCTGGGGCTGGTCGAGTATATTACATCTGTTTCTTCCGCGGATGAGCAGGTCGTGGGAGGCACTTCGAGGAGACGGCTGCGCGACATCAACATGGAATGCTGGACGAGGGCCATGAAGGATGAGGGGCAGAAAGATCCGAAACGGGAGAAGTACGGAAAAATGCTGTTTCTGTGGCAGGAGCATCTCTCAAAGGGACTTGAGAAGGTCGAAAGCGACAGGCAGAATGCCCAGAAGGGCCCGAAACCGGGGCGTTACCTTGAACCTGCACTGCTGGAGAGTGCAGATGATAAGGAGGAGTACGGGGACGGTACTTTGCTGGACGGACTTGCCGCGGGCCTGAAAAGACTCCGGTCAGCCGGCGCTCATCCCCGGCAGGAGGCAATGGACAGCGCCTATGAAAGCGTTCGTACCAGACTCTCGGAGCTCGAAGTCCGGCTCCGGAAACATGAACAGCAGATGGCCCTGAGGTACAGGACCCAGGCACAGAAACGAAGGAATGACCTGAGGACAACGACGGATGAGCGCTTCAGTGAAGCCGGAATGGAAGAAAGACTGCTCGAGGCAGAGCAGATCCGCGAAAAGGTGCGCTCAGACCTGAAGGAGGCACAGCAGAAGCTGCATGCCGGGTCGGTCAGCCCCGGGAGGGTCCTGGAGCATATGGAGAGCGGTTACGGGAGGATACGGGAACTGAATGAACGTATGACGAGGATCCGGATCACTGATTTCTTTGTGACCGCCCTGCTTCTTGTGATCTGTACAGCTGCCGGACACGGAATAGCCCAGATAGGTCTGCTGACTCAGCCGGAGGCATTTACAGGCTGGCTGTGCGCCTTTGCGCTCTGCGCAGTACTGGTCCTTTTTGCGTCTGCTGCGCCAAAGAAAGCCATTACACGGCGCATCCGGTCGATCACGGAGGAAATGTGCGCGGAGGCAGAGGAATGCGGGGAGGCGTACGCGGATGCCGCGCAGCATTACAGTAAATATATGAATGTTCTCAATAACCTGGACAGCATATCGCTGTATATCTGGCAGCTGCAGAAAAAAAAGGAGGCGGCGGACAGGTATGCCCGTCAGATCGGGTGGCATAAGGCCCGCCTTCAGGCGCACAGGGATAAGCTGCAGTATTTTAAGCCGCTGTATGACCATGTGAAAAGCAGTAAAGAGGACAGCAGCATGCAGGAGATTTCTATCGACTACAACAGCGGCGTAACAAAGAACCCGGTCTACTGGCCGCAGAGCGGGTTCATCGGAGATTGATCATGAGCGGATATTTGCTTGTACTGATTCTTATCATCATTTCATATCTGGCATGCTATGTGCTGTATGCATTGTGCCGCGCGGCTGTATTTCCGCGCCGGAGCAGGCATCTGCAGATGGTTCCCGCAGCTGCCTGCCTGCTGCTCATCCTGCTGATGAATCCGGTTATGGCTGGCCGTGTGGCAGAAGCAGCGGTATATCTTGTGCGCCGGAGCGCGCTTTCCCGTTACTGGGGGGCTGCGGGGAATGCGGAGAATGTGCTGATACTGATCGCGGCGTTCTGCATTTCAAACATGCTTATGATGACGGCAGGTACCCTCGCTGCTGCCGCGGCAAGGCTGCTTGTGCGTCCGGGAACGGCGCCGGCAAAAAAACAGATCACGGGCGTGATGGACGCCTTTTATCAGTATGACCAGTACGGAACCGGGCTGACAGAAAATGAGCGCGGCGTGAACCTGAAACACTGGGCTGCCGGCCTGCGCCAGGTCTTTCTGGCCCTGGGCGGAGCAGAAACCATATTTTTCCTGGTGTGTCTTTTCGCGGACAGAAGGCTTCCGGAAGCAGTCAGCCGCCTTGGAGAGGGTCTGTGGATGGTGCCCGCGTATGGATTCCTGGCAGCCGCGCAGCTGTACTGGCTCTTTGACGGAGATCCGGAAGAAGAGCGGGAGCGCGGACAGACAGGGGACACAAGCGGGGATACGATAAAAGACCGCCTCCGGGTGCTCCTTGAAAAGTACAGGGAAGCATATGATTCATCTTCCGCGCTGATCGCTCATCAGGACCTTCATTTTACGCAGAGTGACGCTGCCGGCGCTTCGGAAAACATGTGGCAGAACGCGGACAGCGGGAACGAGGAGATCCTCGAGATTCTTGCCCGCCAGGCGGAGGAGGCGTCCGGAGAAGAGAATGCAAGTTACAGGTATCTGCTCTCGTGCCTTTTGCAGGGACGGTCTGTCTATGTGAGCGACAGGCCTGACGGAATGATTCTTCCGTATCTTGCTGCCTACATGAATTTCTTTGTATCTCAGAAAAAGACATTCATGATTCTGTGCAGGAACAGGCGGAGCGTGAAGAGGATACGGGAAAAGCTGTCAAGAAGCGGTGAGCTGGTCAACCTGGGGGTCAATATCTGCCGGATCAGCGATACAGACGGCATGAACAGCGGGAACGATACAGACATTCTCGTCTGCGCATGGAGGGATCTGGCGGAATACAGCCTTATGGTGAAGAATCAGGCATTCTTTGAAAACCTTTCCGCGATCGTATTTACTGACGCCATGGAATTCTGCGCCATGGAGAATCCTGAGAAGGAAAGGGTTTTTGCGGAGCTTCACAAGATCCCGCGAAGAATAAGCTATATCGTGGCCGCTGAGGAAGGAAGCGAGACCCTCAGGGCGGCCTTTGAGTATTTTACAGGCAAGAACCTGGAACCGGTCACCGCGGACAGAATGCCGGAGGATGTCTGCGCCCTTATATGGCGCGAGGACAGCTGGTGCAAGATACAGCGGTGTGTGGGCCTGGGGGGAGCGAACTCACCTTACACAGGACTTGCGGTGCCCCTGGCTCTGACAGCTCTCAGATATCATGAAGGACCGATACGAATCTTCAGCGACGGACAGGCGTCCTTCCGCTCTTACAGGGAGGCTATGAACGGCTACTCCAAGGAGATCACCAGATATCTCGGGACCGGATTACAGGCGAATGAAAACATGCTGTATAATGAAGTCGCTTCCGAGAACGCGCGTGACCTGGAAACAGTCATTATCCGGGATGATTCTTTCAATCTGTACAGCCTGCTGTGGTCCTGGCTTAAATACGGCGGCAGGAAGGGGACGCTGCTTCATGTGGTCTCCCCGGTATACATGCTGCGCGAGTTCTTTGCCGACCGCCTGCATCTGCTCCGTGAGAGCAGCGATTACAGCGCCCTCGCCGGATACCGGTCGGGGATGGAGCATACAAGGCTTCTTTCCATCCTTCTGCAGATCAGCAATACGGGCATGACTGTGGAAGAACTCATGCAGAAGAACCTGGAGTATTCGCTCGGCTGCAGAAATGCGGAGGAGATTCTCTCAAAGGCGCTCCGAAGCGTGCTGCAGGATCAGGAGTATTACAACCTGTATGAATATTTCCTTTTCGAAGAAGGGGAGAGGTTTGATCCGGTCAGGACGGATTTCGTCCGGTATACAAAGGTGACTCTGCATCAGGGGGCATTCCGTGACAGGATCCGGACGCTGCTGACATTTGCCAGTCTCGTGACAGATCAGACACAGGACACAGAGCTGCCGATCTATGCAGAGAATATATCCAACTATTTCCTGCGCGGGCAGATCGTTCCGATCGGCGGATATACCTATCATATATCCAACATTATCGAAGGGAAGATCTACGCAGAGAAATATCCCGCAGAAGACAGGAAGGAATATTACGCGGCGAGCGAATTCATGATCAGGGATACCGGACTTCTGGATGAACTGACAGATCTGGAGCAGATCGACTTCAACCGCCGGTCGGCTAACGTAACCCGCATGATCTATGGCTTCTGGGAGAGCAACAGGGGCGTCGACCTTGCACGGAGCAGCGCAATGAACTTCCATCTTGTATGGGACAGCATGCCCGGACACCTGGCCATGCAGCCGCAGATCGTTGAGCGGCAGAATGTCCAGGTACTGGAGATCAGGCTGCGCCGGAACGCTCTGAGCGGAGACAGCGCGCGGGCGGATGCCGCGGGCAGACTGTTTGCCTTTATGCTGGACGCTCTTATGAAAACACTGTTCCCGTGCAGCTATATGAACATGTTTACTGTGGCTGAAGCACCGGAGGATCGTGATTACTGGAGCAAATTCCTGAGCGGTACGCAGAACGCTGACATAAACCAGAAGCTTCTGAGCATCCAGCCTTTCGTCCGCAGGGACCCGTCGAAGCTGTCCGGAGATTTCCTCAGTGTTTACGTCGTTGAGTTCAGCCATCTTGAGATGGGTATGATCATGTCGCTGTACAGTCAGTGGCGCCGGGTATTCTCCATGATGAGAAATTATCTGGAATGGTATCTGGATCCGAAACAGAGGACCGGAAAGATCACGCCTTCCTACCTGAACCTCGGATTTGATAAGATACCCGATGTATTCGCTCCGCAGGAGCTTCTTGAATTTTTACGGCGGATCCTTCCGTCATATGAGTAATTGCTGATGGCATGAGCACATCCATCCTGCAGTACCGGCCTGTTTGCGGCGGGCCTGAGAGGTGATGATGCAGCATGACCCAGAGGAGAGGAGAACCATGAAGCACAGAGGGCACGACCGAAGAGAAAAGGTGGCAGAACCGGAAGCAATTCTGAATGAGGCTCAGAAAAATGCCGCAGAGCAGATGCTCAGAGACCTTGGCGCCGGACCTGAAACAGACCCGCCGGAAGAGGCGGCGTCAGAGAAGGCTGCGGATGAAGAGGCAGCAGCGGCAGAGCAGGCGGCCGCAGACGTTGAGACAGC